>JBQTKE010000756.1:0-6654 GCA_052386435.1 Myxococcaceae bacterium | reverse complement strand
GGGCGCCGCCTCTGTCAGGCGGATGGAACGCTCGCCAAGCTGCCCGCGATTGTCGCCGCGCGTGAGGAGAGTTCGAAGGCGTTCTTCGATCAGCCCGCCGCCAGCGCCGCTCCCCTCACGGGAGACTTCGCCGCCCCAGCGTACCTGGCCCATCTGGCTGCGTTCGCGCCGATGCTTCCCGGTCGTGGCTTGGCGATCGACGCCGGTACGGGTGAAGGACTTCTCCTTGACGTGCTCGCTCCGCTCTACGCGCGGGTGATCGCCGTGGATCGCAGCCAGGCGCAGCTTGCACGTTGTGCCGCTCGAATCGCCGCGCGCGGCTTCCATCAGGTGAGCCTCTTTCCTGGCAGCTACGACGATGTCGCGTTGGTCGAGCGCGTGGACAACGCGGGCGGCGCGGACTTGGTCTTCTCAGCGCGCGCGTTGCACCACGTGGCGCGTCCTGCTCAAGCGGTGGCTGCGTTCGTGCGGCTGCTGAAGCGAGGCGGCCACCTCGTGCTGCTCGAGTACCAGCCTCACGAGGACGATTCGATGCGGGGAGCGCAGGGCGATGTCTGGCTCGGCTTCACCGCGAAAGAGCTTTCGGCGCATTGCGAGGCGGCGGGCCTCCAAATCGTCGGCGAAGTGTCCATCCCGTCCGCCTACCACCGCGAGGGCTCCGACGCGCACCTCGCCTGGCATTCTGTCGTCGCGCGCAAACCCCCGAAGGAGAAGTCTGTATGAACCACCGCACTGAGTTCCCCGCGCACAAAGTTGCTGACATGTCCCTGGCCGAGTGGGGGCGCAAAGAGATCGCCATGGCCGAGAAGGAGATGCCGGGTCTGATGGCGCTCCGCTCTGAGTACAAGGGGAAGAATCCGTTCAAGGGCGCGCGCATCGCGGGCTGCTTGCACATGACCATCCAGACGGCGGTGCTGATCGAGACGCTCAGGGAGCTGGGCGCGGAAGTCACCTGGACCTCCTGCAACATCTTCTCGACGCAAGATCACGCGGCCGCGGCGATTGCCAAGGCGGGCGTGCCGGTGTTCGCGTGGAAGGGCGAGTCGCTGGAAGAGTACGACTGGTGCCTGGAGCAGCAGATCTTCGCGTTCGAAGGCGGCAAGGGCCCGAACATGCTGCTGGACGACGGCGGCGATCTCACCATTTGGATTCACCAGAAGTACCCGCAGCTCTTCGACGGCGCGGACGGCATCAAGGGGCTCTCTGAAGAGACCACCACTGGCGTGCACCGTCTCTACGACATGGCCAAGCAGGGCAAGTTGAAGTGCCCGGCGATCAACGTGAACGACTCCGTCACCAAGTCCAAGTTCGACAACCTCTACGGCTGCCGCGAGTCCCTGATGGACGGCATCAAGCGCGCGACCGACGTGATGGTTGCGGGCAAGGTCGTGGTCGTCGCCGGCTTCGGCGATGTCGGCAAGGGCTGCGCGCACTCCGCCCGTGGGTTGGGGGCGCGCGTGCTGGTGACTGAGATTGATCCGATCTGCGCGTTGCAGGCGGCGATGGAAGGCTACGAAGTGGTGACCATGGATGACGCCGCGTCGGTCGGCGACATCTTCGTCACCGCGACGGGCTGCTCGGATGTCATCACCGGGGATCACATGAAGGTGATGAAGGACGAGGCCATCGTCTGCAACATTGGCCACTTCGACTCTGAGATTCAGGTGTCGTGGCTGGAGAAGAACCCGGAGATCCGCGAAGAGAACGTCAAGCCGCAGGTGGATCAGTTCGTGTTCCCCAACGGCAAGCGGATCACGCTGCTCGCGCGCGGCCGTCTGGTGAACCTGGGCTGCGGCACGGGCCACCCGTCGTTCGTGATGTCCAACTCGTTCACGAATCAGGTCATGGCGCAGCTCGCGCTCTGGGGCACGGTCGACACCGGCCAAAAGTTCGAGAAGGGGAAGGTCTACGTGCTTCCTAAGGTTCTCGACGAGAAGGTGGCGAGGCTGCACCTTGCGAAGGTCGGGGCGAAGCTCACTGTGCTCAACAAGACGCAGGCTGAGTACCTTGGCGTTCCCGCGGCTGGTCCGTACAAGCCGGACCACTACCGGTACTAAAGAAATCAACGGTCGGAATACGCGCTTCGGATGCGTCTTCCGGTTCCAATTCACCGGGCGCGGGTCCGTTTGCGGTTCTCGTGATCACCTGCGCGCGCCGGCACGGGTCTGCCGCATCCCACAGCGGCTCAGTGGAGAGCATGGGCCTTAAGGCGAAAGAGGACCGTCTCAGCCCGGTCAAGGTACCGGCGATTCGACGAGCGGTTGTAGTTTGAGGCGGGACAAGCACCTTTCTACGGATTGCTCGCCGACATCGAGCCCTCTATCTCACGCCAAAGCGCGTTGAATCTTGGGTCCATGACTTCAGCAACGAACGCGTCTTCGACGAGCTCAGAGCCATTGCGGTAAGCGCGAGGGAGGGCGACGATTTTTACGCCGTCGCCCGCCCCTGATATACGGAGCGTCCAAGCCAAACCGTCACGAGTTTGCGTGCTGCTGGATGTCGCTCCTCGTACGGTGTTGGCGAGCGGCGTTCGGTCGACGGTCGTTTCCGTCTTTTGTGTGACCAATATGTCCTGCGGGGCGGTTTTAACCACGCCCGCCTCTTTCGACTTCTGAGTCACTTGATAGCCGAGCGTCGAGAGAGCCACGGCTGACGCCTCGACGGCTTTCTCCGACGTGACATTTGAAAACGTTCGAGTGCCTCGCGCCTCCAAGTCGGCGGGTTTGAGAAAGGTGTAGTGGACACAGCTAAAAATCATCAGCGCGGACGACAACGAAAAGATGGAGCGATTCGGAAAGCCTGTCATTTGGGTTCCTCGTGGCGGCTGCGAATTCAATCGAGTAACAAGCCCGCCCTACCAGAGGGGTGCCGCGGCGGAAAGCTGAAACGAGCAAGAGCTTAGAAGCTCGCCCGCACGTATCGAGGGGGGGGCGCCGCTCCCGTATCGACGCGCATATTGAGGGGCGGGGAAGTGAAGCTGAACCAAGCGGCGTAGCCCCCCCCCTTCGTTGAATAGAAGGCTCACCTGGGGAAAGTTGCTTTCGACGTACTTGATGGTGCCGCCCGCGTGGTAACCGCTGGCGCGGACGAGCTGGCTGTTGGCGTTGAAAACCAATCGGTACCAACGACCACTCGCAGAATCGAGCTCGAGGCCGTCACCTTCGGCGACTGGGTACTTCCCATCACAGAATCGCCAGCGACCGCTGAAGCGCGTTTTCAATTCTGAGAACGACGCGAAGGGGACGAAGTCGCCCTCAGAAAGGCGGCAAGCATCGACGCCTGTGAGGCCGCCATCGCTTGCCCATGTGCCTCCGTCTGCCGTCCAAGTCCCCGCGTCGAGAGATTTGTACTCGCCGCCATCGCTCCACGGGCCGCCGTCTAGCAAGGTCTCGGCGTAGGGAGGTTCGTATTCGCCTCCATCGCTCAACCACGTGCCGCTGTCGACAGGATCGCCCGATTCACAAAGGGACGCGAGGCCGCGCCGACGTTGAGGGAGACCCGCTCCCCTGTGTGGAAGACGCCCGTGGGCGCCCGGCCCACGGGAATGACAGATGCTGAAGGGCGGCCTTTGAGGCGGATGGTTTCTTCCTGGACCGGAAAGCTAAAAATGACGACCAAGACCAGGGCCGTGGCAAAAGCCAACCCAGTGGCCCACGGAACTCCTCGACGCCAAGTGGCAAATAGACTGCGGCTTCGATCTTGAAGCGGGCTAGGGAGGGGAGGCAGGAAAGGGAGTCGAGCATAGAAGGCACGCAGCGCCGCTAATCGCTCCAAGCACTGCCGGCAGTTCGCCAAGTGTTCAGGAAATTCGGCGCCTTCACTCAGAAGAAGGTCCATCGACAAATCGGACAAGTGCTCAGCCATGGCCCGCCTCGTCTGGTCGCGCCGCAAGGTTGAGCGCTTCGATGCGTACATATTCGAGCTCACGAACCACGGTCCTGCGGGAGATCTTCCGGACCGCCGCGATCTCGGCTTGGGTCATACCGTGAAGAAGTGCAGCATCGCGACGCTGAAGGTCCGTTCGGGCACTGTTTGAGCGAGTCGCTGAAGGAGATCTCGCGCCTCTGTTGAGCGTGGGAGCAGCGCCTGATCGTCTGACGACTCCGGCGAGAACTCCGTGCGCACGCGGTGCAAACGAAGCCAATTCAGACTGGCGTTGGTGGTCACCCGATAGAGCCAGGCCAGCGACTCGCCGGGCGATTGGGTAGGGATTGGGGACTTCATTGCTTTTGAGAAAACCTCTTGAAGGATGTCTCGAGCGTCAGATTCCGAGCGCACGATCGCCAACGCCCGGCGATACACCGCGGGCGCAAAGCGCGCGTAGAGCTGACCCATCTGCTGCGGCCAAGGGGACATCGACATGGGTTTGGGGGTCTTAACCCCGTCGCCGCCCTATTGCGCCACCGAGTCTCGGCGAAAGTGGCGGAGAGGTTTCAAGCGCAGGTTTAGATTTAGAGGATCCACCCGCACTATCATCCCGCGTCTGCTCGCGAGCGAAGTCCCGTCAAAAAGGCCGAGTGATGCGGACGTCTTGAACGGGGGGAGCGCGGAATCATCGTGCGTATCCCGGCCGTGGCTTCTTCTACTTCCCGTCCGCCGGCGTAGGCCGCCCCAGCTTTTTGGATCCAGGTACCGGACCTGGAGGAAGCGGTGGCTCGTCCTTCACGCAGTACCCGGTCTTCTCATCGCACGTGTAGCCGGTGGAGCACTGCGCATAGCAACTCCCGGCGGCACGGTTCTGCAGAGCGGCGCCGACGGGGTGGTTGATCAATGGTGCGTACGTGGATCGACACGCTGAGCAGAGCAGGAGAATTCCAAAGAGCCTTTTCATGCTCTGGTTCTACACCCGTCACTTTTTTTCGATCACTCCGCACGCGATTCTGTCGCCCGCATTGCCCGCGGGATCTGACGCGTAATCATCTGGACCCGAGTGAACAACGAGGGCCGACCCGTCCGCGTCGAACACTGAGTTTGGCCCATCGGTGAGCGTCACCGCGTCGGTGAACGTGGAAACAGTCAGCTCCTTGCTCTTGGGCACTACGATGTTCGGAAGATCCCCCGCGTGTTTGCCCTGCGCGCTGGCGATGCCGTGCTGCTTGTTGCCCGGATTGAAATGCCCGCCGGCGGATTCGAATGGCGCTTCGCACTTGCCGACCTGATGAATGTGGAACGCGTGCTCACCGAGAGCCACGCCCTTGAGCTTCAGCTCCACCACGACGCCCTTGGCGGCTTGACGAAGGACGGCGTCGCCCACCTTCTTGCCCTTGGCGTCTTTGAGCTCGGCGCGGGCAGTGACTTCCGCGGGCGCTGCGGCTGGGTTTCCGGCGTCCTGGGCCAACGCAGCGGTGGAGACAGTGGCAACGATGCACAGCGCAGAGAGAACGTGTCGCATGCGGAAACCCCTCAGTTCGAAGTGAGGCCGAAGTTGGACACAGCGGACGAACGCGTCCACAGTCGCGTGACGAAAATGTCCGTCATCTTCCATCTGCTTGTCGAGTCGCTCCGGCTGCCAACAACCCTTACGTGAAGATCTTTGCCATGGCGGTGATCTCCGCGGGGTGAGGGTGAGCACCGGGCGCGAAGGGAGGGGTACCAAGCTCACCGTCTTGCTTCCCCAGTCGGCGCGGAATACACCGGCCAGCCATGTCCCTCCTCGAAGCGGTCGTTCTTGGCTTGGTGCAGGGGATCACCGAGTTTCTCCCCATCAGCTCCACCGCTCACCTGCGCATCGTCCCGGAGCTGGTCGGGTGGGGAGATCCCGGTGCCGCGTACTCCGCCGTGATTCAGCTTGGCACGGTGGTCGCGGTCGTCCTCTTTTTTTGGAAGGACGTCTTGCGCCTGGGCCAAGCGTTCTTCAAGGGACTGCTGAAGGGCAAGCCGTTCGAGACGGTCGATTCTCGGCTCGCGTGGTTCGTGCTGCTCGGGACGTTGCCTATTGGCATCTGCGGGTTGCTCTTCAAGAAGACGATCGAGTCGTCGTTCCGCTCGCTCTACGTGATCGCCGGCGCGTTGATCGTCTTGGCGTTGATCCTCTTCATCGTGGAGCGCCTCGCCTCGCACCGCCGCACCGTGGCGGACATGACGATGAAGGACGGATTGATCATCGGCCTCTGTCAGGCGGTGGCGTTGATCCCCGGCTCCTCTCGCTCTGGCACCACCTTGACCGGCGCGCTCGCGGTGGGCCTCAAGCGCGAGGACGCCGCGCGCTATTCCTTCCTGCTCTCCATTCCCGCCACGGGGCTCGCCGGCGTCTACGAGCTCAAACATTTGATCGAAGCGGATCAACGTCCGTCCACCGCGGTGCTGGTGGTGGGCACGGTGGTCGCGTTCGTCTCGGGCATGGCTGCCATCGCGGGGCTCCTCCGTTTTCTGCGCAGCCGCACCACGCTGGTCTTTGTGATCTACCGACTGGGGCTGGGAGCGCTCCTCTTGGTTCTTCTCTCGCAGGGCATTCTGCGGCCGCGATCCGGACTCGAGAACGTGGCGCCGGAGAACACCCCGCACAAGATTCCCGTCGAGAAGAACGTGACCGACTGACGTGGATCCTCTCTTTGAACAACTCCAGCACCGGCTCGAAGCCGACCCCGGCAGGCCTCTCCATCTGCCCGGTGTGAAGCTGCGCGAATCCGCCGTCTTGGTGCCGCTGTTCGTTCG
>JBQTKE010000755.1:0-5259 GCA_052386435.1 Myxococcaceae bacterium | reverse complement strand
CGCGGACTTCAGCAGCGCGGCTTCGGTCTCTGCCACGGCCCCGCCGGCTTCTTCCATCTTCGGTCCGAACAGCGGCCCGGCTGGGCTGATCTCGAACTGCTCGACTCTTGGCTGATCCGCGCACCTGTCCGAAGAAGATTTGAAAAGAGGCCGAGGAGAGACCGAGGGAGGACGACGCTCGTATCGAATCCCCTTGAAGGGCGTCGCGCTTGACCAAGAAGGCGCCGACCTCTGGCTAAGCGTCGAGTTGCCTCGCGGGTCCTACGCGACGGTGCTCATCCGCGAGCTCCAGAAGCCCGGACGCTCGTAGTCATCACGAAGCCCATCTCCAGACGGATTTCTTGATGGATTGCAGGTCATCCGCCGTGAGCGTGCCGTTGTCGGCTTACCTCGATGATGCCCGAGAGGCTCGAGGCATAGGCCGAGTCGACAGAACGTTTTCTTCCCGAGCGACTCGCCTCAGGTCAGCGCGGGCATCACGCCGTCGGGCGCGAACCTCTCCCTCGCGGGTCAGTTCTGAGCCCACGGACGGCGCGATTAGCGAGTGAACACTCACTCACTTCGACCCCTCCTCTCAAACGCCTCCCCACCGGCGCCTTGCTCGTGGTGGAGGTTGCGGATTCCTCACTCGACCGAGACCGGATCAAGATGTCCATCGATGCGCGCGCGTCCGTTCCCGAGTTCTCGCACCAACTGACGTCAAGGCATGCGACGCTCTGTTCTCGCCGTCACTGTTGCTGGCTGCGAGCATCAAACGCCCTATGGAATGAATTGGATGCGTTCCTATCAGTCAGCTTCTCGCGTTGAGGTACAGCGCGGCTTGGTGCGCAATGTAGTGGAGCAGTCCTAATTCGTGCTCGGTGAACTGGGCTCCATTTTTTCTGTTGAGCAGCTGCATGCATCCGAACGTTCGTCCGTGCGAGATCATCGGGCTGCAAACCGCCGAGCGCGTATCGAAGTTGATCTTCTCGCTCACCGCCGCGTAGTAGCGCGGATCCTTCTGGACATCAGAGAGCGCGACGGACACGCCTTCAATCGCGCAGAAACCGACGATGCCGGTGCCAGCAGGAACGATCAGCTTCGCTTGGAGCAGCTCCGTGGCCTTAGGGCCGCGCACAGCGAGGAACGTGAGATCACCACTCCCTGCGTCCGCTTGAAAAACAGAGCCTGCATCCGAAGGAACCTTCTCCATCGCCAGATCGAGGAGGAAGTAGAGCGCGCTCTGCACGCCATCCTTGGCATAGACCTCTTGCACCCGTTCGAAGACGTCTGAGAGCGTGTCCTCAAGATCTGACTTCTGATCTTTTTTCGGCTGTTTGAGCCGCCCAATCGCGCCGACCACCGGCGCTGTCGGCTTCTCCAGCTCGATGATTGCGGTGGGGTCGTTCATTCGAGCCGAACGAGGGCCTCGCCCCAGGGGCTCCATGCTGGCGACTTTCCCCGTCTCAGTGCCCTGATGCATGGGGTTCAGCCCGGACGTCATCGAAAGGCCAACGCCGCCTCCGCCGGCTGGGTTTGGCGTCACTTCTGTGACCATGGCCATCGCGACTGCGGGATTGAGGTGCCCCCCTACGGCCGGTGTCTCCGCGGTGGGCTTCTTCAGCTGCGCGGCAGCGGCCTCCGCGTCCGTCAGTTCCTTGATGCGAAACACACGGCCCGTCTGAGACTCCGTGACGTGCACAGACGTGTCGTCCTGAATGTCGACGAGCACGTTCTGCACCGAGGCGCCTTGCTCTCCCAGCTTCTGCATTCCCGTCTTCAGCGCGGCCATCCAGTTGGCAGCGTCGACGCGGAAGGTGACGTTGAACCCCTGCTCATTCGCCGCCGGGATGTGCACCTCGAACTTGGTCATGCGTCGCAGCTTGCAGACTCAATTTGAGTGCGTCAACGAATCCTGCCTCTGCTAAACATCCGCCCATGGCCGAGCAAAAGGGGTTGGGCTCGAAGATTCTGGGGATGTTCGTCGAGTCGGAGGACGGCTCCGAGCGTCCTGAAGGTGACGAAAAGGAAAAATCTCCTGCGGAGATCGTCGCGGAGCTTGCGGGTCAGTCCGACGCCGCCGCGAAAGGGCCGGCGCTTAAACTGGACAAGCTGACCTCGCCGGGCGGCGCACCGGGAGCGCCGTTGGACTTCGACGCGATCTTCCGCGACGCGGGCATGGACGCTGCGGAGCTGGATCGCGTGAAGAAGGCGGAGGATTTGCTGCGCAGCCTGCCCGAGTCGACGCCGCTCCCGGTGAAGAAGCAGATCGTCGAAGCCTCGCTCAAGGCCTTCGGTTTCGAGGTAGAGAAGATCGTCGCCGCCGCGCAGAACCAGAAGCGCGCGTTGGACACCTACGTACGCGTGAACGAGACGACGACGGCGAAGGCGATCCAGGACGCGAACGCGCAGATTCAGAGCCTTAACGAGAAGATCGCCGCTCTGCGTGGAGAGATCGACAAGCGCACCTCGGGCCTGTCCTCGCTGGGAACTGCCGCTCAGACGCGCAAGATGGACGTGCAGAAGGTGCTCGACTTTTTCCAGACGCAAGCACCCGCCACCCCATGAGCTCGACCGTTGGACGCAATCGTTGGACGCAATCGACGGAGCGGCGGAACGTTTTTCGTGACCGAATCTTTATGACTGAAGAATTGAGGTCTTTCTCACCATGAAGCTCACGCCCTTTGGAAAGCTGTTTCTCGCGCTGGTGATCATCGGCGTCGTTGGATTCGTTGTGTACAAGCGCTTCGGGGATCAGCTCCGCGACTGGTCCGGCGCCGCGGGCAGCCATCAGGCAGGTGGCGAAGGCAGGAGCGGCGGCACGGTCGACAAGAACGACTTTGCCTCGCTGTCGGACGGTCTGTCGGACGCGCCTCGCAATGGCCAGGTCGCGCTGGGCAATGCCAACGCGGGGGCGGTGGGCACCGGCAAGCTGAACCGCCCACTCAAGGTGGCCATCAATACGTGGGCCGGTCACGCGCCGGGCATCGTCGCCAACGGCGGTTTGGATACCGGCTCGCCGTCGTCCCTCTACAAGAAGAAGTACGGGCTGGATGTGCAGTTCGTGCTGATTGAGGACCCGGTCACCAAGCTCAACGCGTTCATCAAGGGCGACGTCGACATCATGTGGGACACGGTCGACTCGTGGGCGAACGAAGCGTCGCGTCTGTCCGAGCAGAAGTTCGCGGCGAAGTCGATCATCCAGCAGGACTGGAGCCGCGGCGGTGACGGCATCGTGTCGCTCAACACGCTCAAGTCGATTGAGGACCTGAAGGGAAAGAAGGTCGCGACCACGCGCTACACGCCGTCGCACTTCCTGCTGCTTTACATGCTCGCGCAGTCGGGTCTCTCGCCTGAGGATCGCACTGCCATCGAGAAGAACCTCGTCTTCACAGAAGACGCCCCCAAGGCTGCGGCGGCGTTCAAGGCCAAGCGCGTGGATGCGGCGGTCACGTGGGAGCCGGATCTCTCCGGCGCGGTGACCGCGCGCGAAGGCGAAGCGCACGTGCTGGTCTCCACCACCGCGGCGACGCACGTAATCGCGGACACGTTGGTGGCGAGGCAGCAGCTCATCGACGAAGCGCCCAAGTCGGTGCAGGACTTCGTGGCGGGTTGGTTCGACGGCATCTCGATCATGGGCGAGGACCCCAAGGGCGCGAACGCGATCGTGGGCAAGGCGCTCAAGCTCGCCGAGGAGGACGTCTCCGGCATGCTCTCTGGACTGAAGCTGACGCCCTTCGCGGACAACGCCCAGTTCTACGGATTGGCGGGACCGAAGGCGTACTTCAACCAGCTCTTCAACTCCGCGTTCATCATCTGGCGCAAGAAAGGCGTCATCACCAACGTGGTCGACGCGAAGGACTACTTCGATTCGCGCTTCGTCGCGGCGCTGGCAGATCAGTACAAGGACCAGAGCGTGACCGAAGGTTTCGCGTTCAAGGAGAAGCCGAAGCTCGCCGAGCGCGCCATCGTCAACAAGAGTCTCTCCATCCACTTCACCACCGCCTCCGACGAGATCATGCCGGGCAGCTACTTCACCCTGGATGCGCTGGGCGAGACGATGCTCTCTTTCGGCAACACGTACCTCCAAGTCGAAGGGAACACAGACGCGCGCGGGTCGCAGTCTGCCAACAAGTCCCTCTCGCAGCGGCGCGCGCAATCCGTGAAGGCGTATCTGGTAAAGAACTTCGCGATCCCCGAGGCGCGCTTCGTCGCGGTGGGCCGCGGCTCTGAGAACCCGCTCGGATCCAACGCGACCGAAGAGGGGCGGGCGCTCAACCGCCGCACGGACATCAAGGTCGTCCTCAACGCACAGTGACGACCGAGCCCGCGCAGAAAGTGGAAGCGAAGACGACGGGTCGGCCTCCACGCCGGCCGCCGCCGTTGTGGTCGTTGCGTGGGCCCATCTCGTCGGGCTCCTCGCGTCTGTTGGGAGCCGCATCGCTGGGGCTGGTGCTGATCACGTGGTGCCTCTGCAGCTATGTGACGGTCGATCGTACCCGCGTGTGTCCGACGGGAGTCTCCTGCGTGGAAGGGATCTGCGTGGGCGCTCCGGGCGGTGGCACGGTTCGCTGTGATGCGCAACCGAGGTTGCTGCCACTGGTGGCGCATTCTTTCCTGCCACCGCCGCACGAAGTGGTGCGGTCGCTGCTCTATCTGTTCATCGAACAGGATCTCGTTGGCGCGATCCGCACCAGCTTCTTGCGCATCTTGTTGGCGTTCGCGCTGTCGGTCGCCGTCGCGTTTCCGCTGGGAGTCTTGATGGGTTCGTTCGAGGCGGTGAACCGGTTCTTCGATCCGATCATGGCGCCGCTGCGCTACCTGCCGATCACCGCGTTCATTCCGTTGCTCATCCTGTGGTTCGGGATCGATGAGACGCAGAAGATCGCGTTCCTGTTCTTGGGTACGTTCGTCTATCTCTTGCCTGCGGTGGTCGATTCGGTGCGCGCGGTGCCGGAGGACTTGGTTCAGACCGCGTACACGTTGGGCGCGTCGAAGGTGCAGACCATTCGGACCGTGATCATCCCCGCCGCGCTGCCGCGCATCTTTGATGGCTTCCGCGTGCTCAACGCGATCGCGTGGACGTACATCATCCTCGCGGAGATCACGAACGCGCGGAGCGGCATTGGCTACCTGCTGCAGCTGGCGCAGACCCACTACAAGCCGGCCTGGTCCTTCGCGGGCATCTTCGTGGTGGGCGTGATCGGACTGCTCACGGATCTGCTGATCGTGGGCGCGAACCGGCTGATCTTCCCGTGGAGGGAGCAAGATGCCTGAGTC
>JBQTKE010000754.1:0-2680 GCA_052386435.1 Myxococcaceae bacterium | reverse complement strand
GGAACACCGGCACGCGGGTCACCCGGTACACGACCTTGGCGGAAGTCACCGGCAGCCCGAAGTCGTAGCGCGCTTCCCCCGTGAGCACCGCGGGCTTGTTCAGCCGCAGCGCGCCGGTGGGGTCCTTGATCGACACCTCGAACGTCGGCCTCTTGTATTCCTCCACTCGCACCGACGACGCGCCAGAGCGACTGGTGGTGAGCGTCCAATTCCCCAAGAGCCGACCGGTGGGAACGGTGAACTCTCCCGCCGCGGATCCGAACTCGTTGGTGGTGGCGTCCTTCTTCTCCACCACCTGCCCGTTGGGATCCATCAGCGAGACGGTGACCCTGTCCTCTGGTGCCGCGTCGAAGCGCGTGCCCTCTTTCGCCGCGCGGTACACCACCGTCTTCCAGAGAATTTTCTGCAGCGGCCGGTAGATCGACCGGTCCGTATAGACGAGCGACCCGTAGCGCTCCGGAGGCGGCTCGCGCTGGGTGAAGGCGAGCGCGTTGACGTCCAACGTGACCTCCTCACCCTTCTTGGCGACGAGGAAATACGAGCGCGAGGTCCGCGGGCTTTCGTACTTGAAACGCGCCAGCCCCTTCGCATCCGACGCCTGCGTGTCGATCAGCTGGTGCTTCTTCTGCCAGTCGTACTGGTAGAGCCGAATCTGCGCGCCTGCGACGGGCTGCCCCGAGGCGGCCGACCAGACATTGACGTCCAGGCCGGCGTTCGCCTCCGAAGTCTCCGTCAATACCAGATCGCCCGCGACCAGGTTCACCGCGAGAATTCGATTCTCCGGCTCCGAAAAATCCTGCTTCACCGACGCAGCAACCAGGTACAGCCCCGAGCGCGACAGCTTCGGCGTCACGAAGGTCTGGTGGGTCTTGAAGTCCGGCGTGGCGGGGAGCTCCACGGTCCAGGCGCTCTCGGGCTTCCCTTTCAGGAGCACGCGAAGCTCGTTGCTGTTGGGCAGCAGGTTGTAGTCCTGGGCGGTGGCGATCCGCTTGTCCAGGTCCATGGGGTAGACGCGGAAATAGAGGGCGCGCAGGTTCTTGTGCGAGATCTGCACGGACCGCTTGCCCGGCGCATCCACCGCCATTGCGGTCAACCCGTAGTCAGGCGCCTCGATCGCCGCGACCTTCGCCGCGCAACGCTGCCCCCCAATGCTCGTCGGGTGCGCGGCCGCTCCCTCTTGCGCCACCGCGCGCGCTTTGACGAGGTCATGCGTGGCGATCCACTCGGCCAATTGCGCCTGGCCCATCGAGAACCAGGGCAAAGCTTTGAGTGACGGCAACCGCGCCTGAAGATCCTTCTCGAACAACGCGCGATCGTCGGCGTCTGCGAACCGCGCCGAAAGCTGGCGCACTCGCTCCAAGCGCGCCTCCAACGCGGACTCCTTTCGGCCCGCGCCCAAGTGCCACGCCTCGAGATCGTCGAGCACCGCGCCGATTCGCTGCAGCGGGTGAAGCTGCGGATCGCTGAGGGAGAGCTTTCCGGACGTCCTGGCGTCGCCCTTGATCAGCGCCGGCAGGTCCAGCTTATAGAGCTCGTTGGACTGTTCCGGGAGCCACGCGTTGGTGTCGGCCAGGAACTGCACGCGCAAATAGCTGAGCGTGTCGCGCAAGGTGTCGCGGATGCCCGCGGGATACGTGGAGTCGGTGAGGTACTCCTCCAGCGTCGCGTTCTTCTGCGTCCCCAAGTCCGCGCGGCGCGACCACGCCTGGTCGAACGACCTCTGCGCTTCCGTGTAGATCTGCTCCAGCGTCCACGCTTTGAGGTCGACGGGCCCCTTCGCCTCCACGCGCTCTCGCTGGCGAATCTCCCAGCCGTAAGCGCGCGCGTAGGTGACGAGTGTATTCGCGTAATAGAGAACAACCGGCGTTCGCGCCGCCGCGCCCTTCGGCCAGGGCTGCTCGCGCAGCACCCGCACCGCGGTCTCGTAGCCGTGCAGACCGAGGCGCATTTGCGTGACTCGGATCAACGCGCGGGCGTGCTCGCCTTCGTCGTTCTTTGCGATCGCGGATTTGAGTCGGAGCTCCGCGCCGTCGAGCGCCGCTTGGACTTTCCGCTCCGAAAGGAGCTGATCGATCTCCTTCCACTCCGGCGTCTTGGTCTGGGCCATCGCGACCCCTGCGGCGGCGATCACCACCGCAAATAGAATTCGGGCGTGAGAGAACATGGGCGCAGTTTAGGCGCACGCACCCACGCCGAAGTTCCAAAACGCCCGTCGTCGTGCGCGGTTTTACGGCGTCGGTCGCCGCCGCAGACCAACCAGGTACACCTCGAAGCTCGCGCCGCGCGTCGCTTCGGGCCGCACCACCTTCACGTCGTTGAAGCGGCCGCGAACTTCGTCGCGAAACTCTTCGAAGTCGCCGCCCATGAAGAGCTTTGCCACGAAGTGCGCACCGGGCGCGCCGCGCGTCAAGCAGATCTCCATCGCCTTCCCCGCCAGCCGCAGACTTCGCGCCTCGTCCGTCGCGCGCACACCGGTCGTCTTCGGCGCGAGGTCCGAGATCACCGCGTGGAAAGGCCCCTCGTAGAGCTTGAGCAGCTCCGCGTCGAAGTCGTCCGCCAGCACGTCCTTCACCAACGACTGAACCTGCGGCAAACCCAGTGGCCGAATGGGGACCAGGTCCACGCCGATGACGCGCCCGGTCTCACCGACGGTGCTGGCAAGGACCTGCAAGAAACCACC
>JBQTKE010000753.1:0-2662 GCA_052386435.1 Myxococcaceae bacterium | reverse complement strand
CCAGGCACTCCATATTGCCGTCGGGCAGGTACCGCACCACATCGCCCGTCCTGTACAGCTTCCGACCGGGGCGGAATGGATCCGGGACGAAGCGTTCGCGGCTCAGCTCCGGCCGGTTCAGGTACCCGTGGGTCACGCCGCTGCCGCCGATGAAAAGCTCACCCTTCACACCAATTGGCACTTCGTTAC
Source organism: Myxococcaceae bacterium (assembly GCA_052386435.1). Taxonomy (GTDB): domain Bacteria; phylum Myxococcota; class Myxococcia; order Myxococcales; family Myxococcaceae; genus JBQTKE01. The sequence continues at coordinate 2,473 of JBQTKE010000753.1, read as the reverse complement.
CGGCGGGATCCAGAACGTAGAGCTGCGTGTTGGCCACCGCGCGGCCAATCAAGATGCGGCGCACCGGCGGCTTCACTTCGTAGAAAGTACTCCAGACGGTTGTCTCAGTCGGTCCGTAGCCATTCCAGACCGAGTCGCAGCGCGGAATGAGTTCCAGCGCCAGATCCTTCGGCATCGCCTCGCCGGTACAGATGGCGAGCAGACCCGGCGTCTTCCCCCAACCCGCGCCCAACAACAGGCGGTACGTCGCGGGCGTGGCGTCGAGGAACGTGACCTTGTGATCGTTGAGCGCCTTGAGCAGCTTGGCGCCGTCGGACGCGACCTCGCGCGACGCGACGACGATGTGCGCGCCGACCGTGAGCGGCACCAACACTTCGGACACCGCGATGTCGAAGGAGAGCGTCGTCACCGCCAAGACCACGTCCTTCGAGGACATGCCCGGCGTCTTCTGTACGCTCTGAATCAAGTTCGCCGCCGCGCGGTGGGGCACCAACACGCCCTTTGGTTTTCCCGTGGAGCCAGACGTGTAGATGACGTACGCAATGTCCTCTTCGCTCGCGCTCTTCTCGCCAACAGGCAGCGCCGATGCGTCTCCCGCGAACGTCGACGGCGCATCCACCATCACGGCAGTTGCGGCACCCAGCTTGAGACCGTCGTTGAGCTTGCTGTCGGTCACCAGCACCCGAATCGCGGAGTCGGAGACCATGAACTGCAGCCGCTCCGCCGGATACGCAGGATCCAACGGAATGTAAGCAGCGCCGGCCTTGAGGATACCGACCACGCCCACGATCATCTCGACCGATCGCTCAACGCAGAGCCCCACGTACTGGCCGCGCCCTACTCCGGCTTCGCGGAGACGCCGCGCCAACTGATTGCCGCGCGCATCAAGCTGCGCATACGTAAGCTGGTCACCTTCAAACTCCACCGCGATCGCCTGCGGGGTGCGCTGGGCTTGGGCGCCGATCAGCTCGTGCACGAGACCGTGATCGATGCCGGCCCGCGCGGACGCTTCGTTCCACTTTTGAAGCTGAGTGCGATCCGCCTCGGTGAGAATCGGAAGCTTGTTGAGCGGCGTGGCCACGTTCTCCGCCACCGCGCGCAGGAGCAGCTGATACCCGCCCAGCCACCGCAGCACCGTCGAATCATCGAGCAGGTCAGTGTTGTACTGGCACTGCACTGTGAGGCCCGTCTCTTCCTCGACAACATTCAGGAAGAAGTCGAACGCCTCGTACTGGCGTGGGTTGATGGTGATGCGGGTGTGCACGCCTTCGAACGTTCCGTGCATCGCCTTCTCAAGGTTGAAGCAGACAGAGACGACCGGCAGACGGCTGGGATCGCGCGGCAGCGGCAGACTGCGCAACAAGGTCCCGTAGGTCAGCGCCTGGTGCTCCACCGCTTCCAACATGCGCGTACGCACGTTTTCCAAGAGCTGCTCGAACGGCGCGGACATCGCGATCCGGCTGCGAATGGGCAGCGTGTTTACCGCGTGGCCGACGAGCCCCGCATTCTGTCCCACCGCTTGCCCCGCGGCAGGAATACCCACGACCACGTCTTCCTGTCCCGCCAACCGCATCAGCAGCGCTTGGAACCCGCCCAGCATCGTGGCGAAGAGGCTGGCGTGGTGGTGCGCGCCGGCGTTGCGCAACGAATGCAGCAGCGCCGCGTCGAATCGGCAGTCGAGGCGCTTCGACGGATACGTCTTCACCGGGGGCCGCGCCTTGTCGATCGGCAACTCCAGCACCGGGATGTCGTCCGCGAAGAGCTGGGTCCAATACGCTTCGTCCGCCGCGCGCGCGGGCGCATCCGCGACGGCGGCTTGATCCTTCGCGTAGGTCTTGAACGAAGGCGCGGGCGGAAGGTCCACGGCGACGCCGCGTTTGCTAGCGGTGTAGAGCGCGCCCAACTCGCGGGTCAGAACCCCAGAGCTCCAGCCGTCACAAACAATGTGGTGCGCGGTTAGAACCAACCGGTGCGCGGTCGCGCCTGTTTTCACAAGCGTGGCGCGGAACAGCTTGCCTTGATGCAGATCGAACGGACTCTCCGTTTCAGCGCGGAGAAACTCATTCCAGTGCTTCTCCAGCTCCGGCTTGCCCGTCCAATCGTGAAGCGGCAGCGAAAACGCAGGCTGCGGATCTGCGACATGAAAGGAGAGTCCGTCGGGGCTGAAGTCAGAGCGCAAAGACTCGTGGCGCGCCACCAATTCCGTCAGCGCGTTGCCGAGCGCGGCGACATCCAGCGCTCCTTCAAACCAAAGCGTCACAGACTCGTTGAAGGCGGCGGACGCTTCAGCGCTTTTGCGCGAAACGCTCCAGACTTCGCGTTGGAGCAACGTGGACACGACACCCTTCGGATCTTGGTTCATGCGCTCTGATGGGAAGAGATGACCAGGCGTGATGCGCGCGAAAGTAAACCACAGCTCGCCGCGGTCTTCGGGAACGGCGCCCGGCCGCTTGCTCCAGCCCCAGCAGCTTGC
>JBQTKE010000752.1:0-10780 GCA_052386435.1 Myxococcaceae bacterium | reverse complement strand
CGCCGCGGTTCACTCCCAATCCTCACGAGCCTGCCCTGCCGCCCAAGTCTTGAGATAGGCCTTCCCTTCTGCGGCGTCCTCGGGCTTGGCCAAATAGGCCCGAATGTACTGAGCGACCCGCACGTCGACCCGCTGCGAGGCCAACCAGAGATCGACCGCTCGTTGGACCGCCTCACTTCGATTGAGCTTCAGCTTCCGGCGCGTCTTCTCGAGTGCATCGTATTGAGTGGCGGGAATGCTGGTGGCGATCTTACGAGCAGTCATACTTCGTTCTCCTCGTCTACATACTACGGGGTTATCCGCGGCTAGAAAAGGCGCAGCTTCCGTAGATGAAATCCACCCAAGGGAGACCGCCTCTGAATAGAGACGAGCCTCGAGACGGGACGGGACTATCCGCCGACTATCCGGAGCTGCCGATTCACACGGGTGCAGCGGCTACTCCAGCTGGAAGAGATCCTCGACATCGCGCTCGGTGAGGACCTTGCCCAGATCCGCGTCCGTCCCGAGCACCCCCTTGGCGAGCTCACGCTTGCGCCGCTGCAGGGCGAGGATCTTCTCCTCCACGGTGTCCTTGGTGATCAGCTTGTAACTGATGACCGCGCGGGTCTGGCCAATGCGGTGGGTACGGTCCGTGGCCTGGTCCTCGACAGCCGGGTTCCACCACGGATCGTAGTGAATGACGTAATCCGCGGCGGTGAGGTTCAGACCGGTGCCGCCCGCCTTGAGGCTGATGAAGAAGAGCGGCGGTCCGTTCGGATCATTGAACGTGTCGACGCGGGCCATGCGGTCCTTGGTACGCCCGTCCAGATACTGAAAGCCGATCTGCTTCTCCTGCGCCTGGTTCTTGAGCAACTCCAGCATCTCCGTGAACTGCGAGAACACGAGCGCGCGGTGACCCTCAGCGATCAGGTCGTTCACCAACTCGGCAAAACGCTCCAGCTTCGCGGAAGGAGGCAGTGCCGTTCCCGGTGGAAGCTTGAGCAGACGAGGGTCACAGCAGACCTGCCGCAGCTTCATCAGCGCAGCGAGAATGGACACGCGGCTGCGTCCGAAGCCGACCTTCTCAATCGACTCGTAGACCTTGCGGCGGCTCTCCTCCAGGACCTCCCGATACAAGGCCATCTGCCCTGCTTCCATCTCGCAGTAGGCCACCGTCTCCGTCTTCGGCGGAAGGTCCTTCGCCACCTCCGTCTTCAAGCGGCGAAGGATGAACGGGTGAATGCGGCGGCGCAGTCGGTCCTGCACTTCCTTGTCGCCCTGCACTTGGATCGGGTGCTCGTAGCGATCCGAGAACGCGTCCGCGCTGCCTAAGAAGCCCGGCATCAAGAAGTCGAAGATGCTCCACAACTCAGAGAGCCGGTTCTCCAACGGGGTACCGGTGAGCGCCAACCGCGAATCAGCAGGCAGCGCCTTGCACGCCTGCGCCGTCGCGGAGTCCGCGTTCTTGATGTTCTGCGCCTCGTCCAGAATCACATAGCGGAAGTCGACCTTGGACAGCTCTTCAATGTCCCGCCGTGCCAGCGCATACGAAGTGAGAACAAGGTCCGACTCGCGGAGCATGGACGCCTTCTCACGCCGCTCCTGCCCGTGCCAGATGAAGACAGACATTCCCGGGGTGAAGCGCTCCACTTCGCGTTCCCAGTTGGGGAGCACACTGGTGGGCGCGACCACGAGAGACGGCTTCGGCCCCAAATCCTGCTTCGACTTCTGCAAGAACGACAGCGCTTGGATCGTTTTTCCCAGACCCATGTCGTCGGCAAGAATCCCTGACCGCCCATGACGCTGAAGTAACAGAGCCACGACAGCCCCGCCTCTTGGTAGTGGCGCAACGTCCCCTGCAGCCCCTCTGGAGAGGCGACCGGAACAATCCCCTCCGTCGTACGCAGCTCGGAGATCGCGCGGCGCGCCTTGGCCTCGACCTCGGTCTCTTCGAGTGACGCGATCAGATCCAGCGCGCCCGCCTGATAAAGGGGCAGCTTCGTCTTGGACTTGCCCGGCATCGCGCCGGCTTCCTCCAGCATGTCCGCGACCCGCTTGATCTCCTCCGGATCCGCCTCCGCGAAAGTCCCGTCCTTCAGAGGAACGAAGCGGCGTCCGGAGTTGAGCCACATCCGCACCGCGCCCAGATCCACCGTCTGCTCGCCGGCGACGAACTCCGCGTCCAGCTCGAACCAGTTCACGCCACTCATCCCGACGCGAATCTTCGGCTTGAGCTTGGCGCGCACGCGGACTTTGGGGATGGCCGCGCTAAAGAGCTCCCACTCTTTCGGAAGCTCCTTGTGACCGCGCGCCCAGAACTCCACCGCGGCATCGCCGCCCACGTCGTAGGTCTGGCCGGCCGAGTCGTACTTGAACCCTTGGTCGGTGAGGACCTTCGAAGCCAGCCGCTCTTCCTCATCGCGTCTGCGGTAAAGCTTGCGACCACCCTCTCCCGCCCCGCTCGCGTAACCCAGACTCCCAGTCCCCGGCTGCACCGGCACCGTCGATCCGCCGTACCGAGCGGCAAGCCGCGCGCGAACTTTCTCCGGCGTCCCTTCGACCGTCAGCAAGAACTTGGGCGACTCCGACTCGTCCACTTCAATGCCATCCGCCTTGAGCGCCATCCGAAAACGCGGCAGGTGCGCGGCAAAGAAAGTGAGCACACGGTCCAGCTGCGCGCTCTCGAAGGCCATCTGCGGTTCGAGCAGCCACTTGCGAAGCAGCCGCGGCGGAAAGTCCGGCTCCACCGCGTGCAAGTTCTGTCCGGCGATGACGTAGGTCCGGCGTCCGGCGAGAAGAAGGACTTCCTTCAGCGTCAGCGCGTTGTTGTCCGGGAAGACGAAGTCGATTCGAGCGATCGCACCCGTCGGCTTCGACTCCAGCCGAATCTGCGGACGCGCCGGCTCGAGCGCGAAGATGAGCGGCGTCCCCCGGTAAATGACCCGGCGTTGGCGCAAGACCTCCAGCAGCTCACAGAGGTCCTCATCGGAGAGGAGAATCCGCGAGTCGTAGCGACTCTCGTGCTTGGCCAGCTCGATGAAGATCCGCTCATCCGCGGGAGCGATGCGCGAGCCCACCGCGAGCAGCCGTTTGACCTGCACCGGCCCCTTCTGCTGCGCGTCGGTGCGACGAACGTCGACGACCCACTGCCGGTGACCCCCTCCCGTGTTGGTTGGGGTGAGCCGGTAGAGAAATTCGTAGTCGGGTTGAGCGGAGAGTCCCAGCCAGCTCTCCAGCTTTGCCAAGGCGGGCAGCAACGGTTGTGCCGGCGCGGCCTCAGCATCCGCTTCTTGCGCCTCTGCCTGAGCACCCGCAGCGACCGCTTGCCGCACCCGCGTGAGGTGGATGAGCGCCGCCGCGACCACGTGCCTGCAGTGTGGCCCGTCCTGGTTCCACTCTGCACAGGAGCACTGGCTCTCCACCTTGCCCGCGCCGGGAAAGAATTCGACCGCGAAGCGTTCGCCGCTGTCGCTGGTGACTTTGGCGAGCACCTTGTCACCCTCGCGGGTGAGGCTGACGACCTTGCGCCCCTCCGCGGCCTCGCGACCCAGCTTGAAGGTCGCGGGAGAAACTTCGGACTTAAGGGTGCGGAGCCAAGTCCCATCCTCGACAGGCGAGGGTGCGGGAGTGGCTGGAACGTCGGTGTCGGCGCCAGATGTCGTCACGGTGAACCTTGCGATCCCCGCGAAAGCGAGGAATCAGCGCGAATACCACGTTTTGAGCGCGGTGGCGACGGATTGGCTGGAGGCCGCCCACAAACGTCGCTGCTGTGGGTCGGACGTCCGCTGAGGAAGTGTCAGGCCCCATGACCTAGCTAGACTGCGGAACCGACGCCTTCGCTCAACGGGGAAGATCATGCTGCTGACCGCGCTCTGTCTGGGGCTGCTCGCCGCCACACCGGATACGCCCATTCAGGTCGCCGTGCCCCCGCTCAAGCTGGTCAACATGGACGCCAAGCTGGCCGACTTCTACACGGGCCACTTGGCCCAGCAGCTGTCGTTTCAGGGCGTCCGCACCCTGAGCTCCAGTGAGGTGGCGGCGCTGTTGGGGTTCGAACGGCAGCGTCAGCTCATGGGCTGCCTGGACGACGCGTGCAAAGCCCAAGTGTCCCAGGCACTCGGAGTGGACGGTCTGCTGGTCGGGTCGGTCACCAAGTTGGACCGCTCCTATCAGCTCGACGTTCGCGTGCTTTCACCCACCAACGGACGCCCCTTGGCGGGGGCGAGCGCCAGCAGCGACGACAATGACCGGCTGGTGGGAACGTTCGTGGTGGTGGCCGAGGAGCTCGCCAAGCAGCTCTCGAGGACCCTCAACCGGAGCCTTGAGGGAAGAGCCGCGGTGGAGATCGTGCAAGGCGCCTCGAAGGTTAAGCGCCTATCCTGGATCCCCGCCGTGGCCGGAGGTGCCGCGGCCATCGCGGGTGGCGTCTTCATGGTGCAGGCGAAGGGCAGCTACGACCGCCTCACCAAGCCTGGCCAGGAGCCGCTGCTCCGAAGCAACGCCGAAGCCCTCGCGCGCTCTGGTCAGCTTCAGAGCACAGTGGGCTGGATTGGGATCGGTGTGGGCGCGGCGGCGATCGCTGCGGCAGCAGGAATGTTTTTCTTCGGCGGCGACGAGAAAGTCCGAGCCGGCGTTGCGCTGTCTCCACCGCGCCCAGTGCGGGAGCGACCGGCGTGAGTCCAAACGTCTCACCCACGCTCTCGTTCTCCGAGCCCATGAACACCGCGCTCACCATCGCCGCGATGAGCGCGGCCGCGGGAACATGCAGCTCATACATCTTCGACACCACCGGCACCCTCCTCACCTGCGTTCGAACCATGCAATTCGCCGCGTCTACCCCCTATTCGATCACCGTGGGTACAGGGGCGAAGGACGCCGCGGGAAACGCGCTCGCCGCGCCGTTCACCCTTTCGTTCACCACCGGCACCGCGGTGGACAACGTGGCGCCCACGCTGACGTCCACCACGCCCACCAATATGGGCACCGGGGCTTCGCGGTCAGGAGGGATCACCGCCGTCTTCAGTGAAGCGATGGACAAGGCCGCCACCCAATCCGCGTTCGCGATCAGCAGCCCCTCCGGCGTCACCGGGACTTTCACTTGGAACGCCGCCGGAACGCAGATGACGTTCACCCCCAGCAGTGCCTTCACGTACGGCGCCACGATTCAGTGGCAGATCAGCGCCACCGCCAAGGACCTGGCGAACAACGCGCTCGGGGTCACACAGCAGCGCAGCTTTCGGATCGCCCGGCAGGGCTCGACGACGCTCTACCCTTCTTTCGATGGCTACATGCGACTGCTCTCGGGCGCGTACACGACCTATACGAGCTACAGCTACGCGACCGTCGGCGACTCCTCGAGCGGCAGCAGCTACCGCAGCTTCTTCACCTTCGACTTGAGCGGACTCCCAGCAGGAACGTTCAACATCACCGAGGCGAGCCTCAACCTGAATCAGTACACGGTCTCCGGGACGCCGTACGACACCACGCACGGGAACATCATCGTCGAACGCACTTCTTACGCGGACAAGATCCCGCCCCTGCCCTCGTCCGCCTGGGACACGGCTGCGCTCAAGCACGGCGGGAAATGTCAGTTCGTGCTCTGCGCCGAATTCACCGCGGTGACCGTGAGCACCACCGCCACCGCCGCCGACTGGAAGATCCCCACCGTCACCACGTTCACGGACGCGGCGCTCGCCGACAAGAAGGTTCAGTTCCGAGTCCGCTTCAGCAAAGCCGACAGCGACGGCGACGCCACGTCCGACTTCGTCTATTTCGGAACCGCGGATTGGACAGGAGCGCCGGATCGGCGAGCACATCTGGAAGTCACGTACGAATACCCGTGAAAGTCTTCGATGCGGGCCTTGCTACTTTCCTGCGAGCTGACGAAGCGATTCCGCGAGGAAGCTGTCGAAAACATCCAATGACTGGGTCAGCTCAGGCTCAACGCGAAGAAGGCGTCTTGCCTCCCCTTCGATACGGACCGGATCCAATTCCACGTTGTAAGCGTTGCGGAAGAAGTGCCGGAACTTTCGGAGCTCATGGAGCTCGACAAGGACAGAGCCAGGCACCACTTCTGGGCGAATCCCTGGCATCTCAACGGACAGCTGCTCGAGGAGCTCGACGTGCGAACGTGGACCCTCGGGCACTCGACCGTCCAGCGTCCGAGCGATGCGTTCCAAGGCTGTCTCCAACGCGGTGTACCAGCCGTGGAGACACACGGCCGCAACAACCACCCACGGCCGCTCCGTGAGGGTCTTCGGCGCGCCCGCAATAAGAGGACCCAGCTCCGAGATTTGGCGAAGCATTCCCTGACGATCCGCAGCGATCTCGCGCCGCAGGAGCGTCAGGGCCGTAATGACCGATCTCGCTTCTGGGCTCATTTTAGAAATATCCCTTCACTCTTCACGCGACTCGCGAAGTCTGCCGGCAGTTCCTCGATCTGGAGCAGGTCGACATCCACATCAAGCGTTCGAACCAACTCGGTCCAAACTCGACCCTGCGCGCCGGGGACGAGCCCCTCCACAACGATATCGATGTCCGAGCCAGGCCCAGGCTCACCCCAAGCGAGGGAGCCGATCAGCCAAACGCTCCGCACGGTTCCACTCTCGACCGCTCGATGCGCCCAGTCAGAGACAAGCTTGCGGTGTTCCGCCGCCGCCCGCGAGGAAGCCTCGCGGGCCTGGCGCGCCCGTGCCAGGAGCGTCTCAGTCATTTCCTGTGCTGTCACCGTCATCGTCTGGGAATGCTAGGCGAGCGAAGCGTGAGTTCCAACTTCCGCTGCCCTACCGTCGCGACGAGTCCTCGACGGGCGTTGAGCTTGAAGGGACTCAGCTCAAGGCCACGGTCAACCGTCGCCACCTTTCTGAGAAGGTGGAAGTTAGCAAGTCGCGCACTTCGTCCCGACTGACGTACGCATCACCGGCACGAATACGCGGTGTACGTCGCATCCGGCAAACAACGGAGCGGCCGCACGCAGTAATTCGTCTCCAGCAACGGATCGCACGCCGCGTTCGCCGTGCTGATCGCGGGGAGCACTTTGACGGAGAGCTTCACCTGTCCTGATCCCACCTGATCCGCCGCGCGCCACGTGTCGACGAAGAGATAATGCGTTCCCGCCGGGAACCCGCGAACAATGCTCTGAGTCCTGAAGTTCCCGCTCTCCGCATCCACATCATCCGAGCACGACGTCAACGACACCTGCGCCGCGCACGTCTCCGTCGTGTACAGCAGCGTGTTCACCGTCGTCGCCACGTCATCCGTGCTGAACATCACGTCCGTCCGCGCGCCCGTCGTGGTGAAGCTGAAGATCTTCTCTGGCCCACCTGAAGGTGTGTTCCCGGAGCAAGCGACCGGGAACACGTCCTGTCCAGGAGCAATGTTGAACGTCCGCTCCACCGGCGTACCGGGCGTGGCCAGAGTGATCGCCTCCGCGTCGACGCAGGCCGCCGCTCGAGAATCCGAGACGGTCTGGCAAGTCGGCGTCCCCCCGCGGCAGATGGGCGCCGCGGTTGAGCAGTCATTGGTCCACGCCAACACCTCGCAAGACGCGCCCGCCCCAATGATGGGCAGCGGCGTCACGCCCACCAAGAGCGCCGAAGAGCTCTTGCCGGTCGCGTCCTTGAGCTTCACCTCCACCTGCGTCGCCTTAGAGAGCGTCGCCGTATCCAGCCCACTGACACCGGTGACCGTCGTAGTGCCGAGGAACTCGGCGAGCTCCAACGTGTCTTCCTTCACGCCACCGTCCGTCTCCAGAACCATGCCCGCGTCCGCTTGCACGTAGCGCAGCACCACGTCCGTGACGTCGCCTTGCGGGTCGGTCCCACCGACTACGACGCGAGGAACAAAGCTTGTGCTGCTGACGCTGTAGACCCCGGCGTCCGTGAGGGTCGGTGCACCGCCCACAGTGCAATTGTTTGTCGTCGACGAGCAGAACGACCCGTCCGCGCATGCGCCGCTGAATCCATTTGCCTTGCACGGCGACCCGTCCGCAATCGTAGGCAGCGCGGCGCGCGAATAAGTCGACGGCGCGCTCGACAGCCCCGCCAGGTCACTGATCGAGATCCGCAGTGAGGTCGCAGCGGCGAGGACGGTGATGCCCGAGATGTCAAAATCCTCGACCACCTCGAACGCGGTCTTCCCCTGAACCGGCGGCGAGAACAGGAACGAGAGGCTGGACTGCCCGTTCAGCGCGATCGGCGTGCCGCCGCTGTTCAGGAATTCAATCGTGTACGCAACCACGTCCGCGTTGGTGTCCGCTCCAGGCACCGCGATGCGAATGCGGTTCGCGTTGATGTTGTAGAACCCACCGCCCGCGGGAATCGTCGGAGCGGCGGCGGTCTCGCACTTGCTGGTGCTTACGCTGCACGACAACCCGGCAGCACACCGGTTCAGGAGAATGTTCTTGTCGCAGTCCGCCGCAGCGCCCACCACCGGACGAACGCCCACTCCCAGCACGTAGCCCGTCCCACCATCCACGACGCTCGCCGCGCGGTTGAAGCCGTCCACGACGATGAACTGCGTGGTCCCCGCGTCGCGTGGCCCAAACTGAACCGACGAGGAGAAGTTCCCGCTCGCAGGATCAATGTCGTCGCTGCAACGCGAAGACGCCGGAGCGGGACCTCCCGTGCAGGCGTCGAGGTTGTAGACGACAGTGTCGAGCCGAGTCCCCGCTGAATCCGTCGTGAGGATCAGGTCTCCGGCCACCGGCATCGTGAAGGTGTGAACGATCTCCGTCCCCAACCCATCCGCCATGGGGTCCGTCTGGCAGCCGGTGGGCGGCCGAGTCGTGTTGGGCCGGCCGCGGACATCGCCACCGACCGACAGGAACAGCCCGTCTTGGAACCCCGCGTCGCGGATATCCACGATGCGCGACGGGTCACACGAAGACGCCAGGGGTCCCGCGTCCGGTGCTGGCAGCGAGTCTACGCAGGTGTGGTCGGCCGGGTTGCAGACCGTGGTGTTGCTGCACTGCGAGCTGTCCTCGCACTGCACACAGACAGCATCCAAGCAGTACGGCGTTGTTCCCGAGCAGGCTGGGCTGCAGGCGGCACCGCCGTCAGAGCTTGGCGTCTCGCAGACCGCCTTCTCCTCGTTGCAGACCGTTCCCGCGCCACAGACCGGGTTGCACTTGCTGCCGCCGCAACCACTCGCCCCCAAAAGAAGCGCGCCTGCGATCGCGCCGAATCTGATGAGCTTCGTCATGTCGGGAACCTCCGCCTTCGGGGGGAGGTGAATCGTCACGTCCCGACATACACGGTGTCACTCTGAGAGCGCCTTCATGCGAGCGCGCGCGCGAATGCTTTCCGTACATGTACGGGGATCAGCTCCCTGCGCCAGTCCGGATCCACGATGATGTTCGTGAGCGGGTGACACTGCTAGTACGCGAGCTGCCCAATCTCTTACACCGCCGCGTCGTCCAACGCGCGGCCCGCGAACGACTCCAGCCGCGCCAAGACATGCGGTCGAGCGCCGAGCGCCGAGATCACCACGCGCACCCAGTCGATCTTCTTCTCCGCGCCGCTGACCTTCGCCGCCACCGCGACCGTCAGGGCGGGATAGTCGATCGCCGCACGCAACCGCAGCTTCTCGTAACCCATCCGCACCGACGCGTCGGGCAGCGGAATTCGAATCTCGGTCACCACGTCGTCCGGCTGCAGCACCGTGTTGATGATTCCATCCGGGACGTAGAACGAGCCCACCGGAAGCTCGCGCGAGCCGTCCGGACCAGCGACATGAATCCGCGCATCCAACGTCAGCATTACCGGCGCTGTGTCATTGGACGCGGCGGCCACGCACTTACGACCCGCCTTCACGACGTGACAGACCGTGCCGTCCTTCTTGAGGCAGAACCCCAGCGCCTGCCGCCAGAAGTACGTCTGGTTGTAGTAGACGCAGCGCGTGTCGAGGCAGAGGTTGCCGCCGACTGTTCCCATCTCGCGCAGCTGCGGTCCCGCGACGTGGTTCGCCGCATCCGCGAGGCTGGGCAGACGCGACTTCACCAGAGGGTCCGACGCAAGTTTCGCCAGCGTCACCATGGATCCAATTCGCAGCACACCATTCTCTTCACGGAGCTGATGCAGCTCCGGGATCGCGCGCAACCCGACCACATAGGCCGGCGTGAACAACCGGTGCTTCATGTTCGGCATCAAGTCCGTACCGCCGGCGATCACCTTAACGTTGCCGCGGTGACGAGCGAGCAGCGCCACTGCCTCGTTCACAGAGTGGGGCGAGTGGTACTCAAACGGCGGAAGAGTCAGCATGAGGCACCTGCGCTCGGCGGACGCACCGATTCCGCTCGCTGCGTCCGCACCGATTCCGCTCGCTGCGTCCGCACCGATTCCGCTCGCTGCGTCCGCACTGATTCCGCTCGCTGCGTCCGCACCGATTCCGCTCGCTGCGTCCGCACTGATTCCGCTCGCTGCGTCATCACTGAATTCGCGCTCATGCAGCACCCGCCTTCTGCTTCGCCTGAATCGCGCGGAGCACACTCGCCGGATAGAACGGAATCGCCATCAGCCGCACAGCCACTGCGTCGTAGAGAGCATTCGCGATCGCAGGGATCACCGGATGCAGAGGACCCTCACCGGCTTCCTTCGCTCCGTATGGCCCCTTCGGATCCACCGACTCCACGATCATCGAGGTGAGGTCTGGCGTATCGAGCGACGTGGGAATTCGGTAGTCGAGGAGCGACGGTCCTCGATGCAAACCGGACGGGAGATACGTCATCTCCTCCATCGCCGCTTCCGCGTCGCCCATGTACACGGATCCTTCGATGTGGCCTTCCACCAGAGTGGGGTTGATC
>JBQTKE010000751.1:0-14748 GCA_052386435.1 Myxococcaceae bacterium | reverse complement strand
GCGACCCCGCGGGAAACACCTTGGCCGCGCCCCACGCGGTGCCATTCACCACCGGCGCGGGCGCTGACTCCACACCACCTTTCGTCACCGCGGTGCTGCCCGCAGTCAATGCGACCGGCGCCGGACCGGATCAGAGCATCACGCTCACCTTCTCCGAACCTATGCAGAAGGCGACGGTGCAGTCGGCGTTCTCCATCACCACGCCCAACGCGATCAACGGGACGTTCAATTGGAACGGCACCAACGACACGGTGACCTTCGTCCCCAGCATGCGGTTTCCGTTCTCGACCGATGTGGGCTGGAAGGTGAGCATCCTCGCCAAGGATCTCGCCGGCAACGCGGTGGCCGCGCCCATCTCTGGCGCGTTCCGCACGCGGGACTGCCTGATGACCGGGCCGATCCTCGCGCACTACAACACGCTGGGCGGCGCCAACTCTGTCGTGGGTAATTGCCGCTCCGACGAGCAGGTCGCGCCGGACGGCAACGGGAAGTACAACCACTTCCGCGCGGGCTCCATCTACTGGTCTCAAGCCACCGGCGCCCACGAGGTGCACGGCGAGATTCGCAAGAAGTGGGCGGTGCTCGGTTGGGAGTTGAGCGCGATCGGCTACCCCACCACCGACGAATTGATCCCGCCGGATGGAACGGGCCGCCTCAGCCACTTCCAAATTGGATCCATCTACTGGTCGCCGAACACGGGTGCGTACGAAGTGCGCGGCTTGATCCGAGATCTCTGGGCGTCGATTGGTTACGAGAGGAGCGCGCTGGGCTACCCGACCACGGATGAGCTGGACACATTTAATAAAGTTGGCCGCTACAACCACTTTCAGAACGGCTCCATCTATTTCACGCCCGCGACCGGCACGCACTACATCTACGGCGCGATCCGGACGCGCTATGCAGATCAAGGCTACGAGAAGGGCAGACTCGGCTACCCAATCACCAATGTCTACGCAGTCACGGGCGGCCTGGAGACGCAGTTTCAGGGAGGGTTCATCTTCTGGAACACCGCGAACGGCACCACGACCGTGCGCTGACCGACTCGCGAAACCGTGGAGACGAGGCGCTCGCGTGTCTGGCCAGCGCTTCCTTTCTCAGCGCCCACTCACGTTCCTTAACTCGGCGTATGAAACAATTCCGGAACGCTGAGCAGTGTTTCGCGCCGCGCTGAGACATCGCTCGAAACGGGTCTGCACTGAGCGCGCGAACCAAGCCGTGGTTCGGTCCGATCTCATCTTCGGACTGTGAAGCGTGACCTCGGGGACGATCGCGTAAGCAGGCGTGCGTCCGAATTTCTCCGAGTAGGCCTGGCGAATCGACCTCACCGTGTCGGTGTCCTCGAAGTCCAGCTCCTTCTCCGCGCGAGCATCTCGCTCCAATCGCCACGCGCTGATCTTCGGCGCGTAACGCTGGCGAAATTTCTCCAGCGCTTCCATCGATCGCGTGGGGCCGTCCTTCACCTCTCCCTCCGCGTCATAGGCGAGGAAGTCACCGTCTAGAACAAGGGGCAACCCCGTGAGCTCTGACACCGTCTTCTGCAGCGCCGCGTTGCGACTGGCATAGACGCCCGCGTTGTAGTCCGCGAAACGGTAGAGGGGCGCGTCGTACGCGGCAAAGTGGGCCATCAGTCGCGCGGTGCCGTAGTGCACGCCGCCGGTTCGCGTGTAGAGCTCCTCGCGGAGCTCCTCGTCTGAATATTTCCTCCCCTCTTCCTCCGCGCGCTCTCGGGAGAAGCGAACGCTGACCTGCATGGAGCCCGCGGTGGTGATGGGGTTCATCTCGCTCAGCCGGCCTTTGCCGAACAGCGCGCTGCCCAGGTCCACCGCGGTGAAGGCGGCGGGGTGCTCTGACCTCTGGAACGCGAGCAGATCTCTGAAGACACGATCCAGATCCTGCTCGGTCTTCACCCGTTCAATGCGCTTATCGAATGTCAGCGACTCGCCCGGCGCGCGACCGGAGAGAAACTTCTTGAGGAGCGGGCCGCCGAAAGGACCCAGCTTCGCGGCCTGCTGTTCCAACTTCGCCTTGACGATCCTCGAGAGGTTGGGAACAGACGGATTGGGGTTGAAGCCAGACTCCTGTTCGATGATCGCCAGCACCGAACAGACGTTGATCACCTCCGCCGGACGCTTGACCGCTTCAAGCGCGCTCGCGACGTCCGCTGCCCACAGCGCGCGGTCTTTCACCCGTTCCGGAACGAGTGCGGTGATCTGTTCCACCGTCAGCGGCGGCGATGCATTCAACGCCCCGCGCGAGCTCGCGCAACCGGCCAACAGCAGAAGAACGAGAGGGATCTTTCGCATGGTTGGCCCGAGGACGGCCCCGTGGCAAAGCAATGACCTTGCTGGGAACGCCGACGTTTAGCCTGTTCAGCGCAACTGCGCTGCCGTTGTTTCGCGGGCGGGGAGATCGACCTCAGCGGATCGTTCTTCGTCCGTTCGGCGCGCACCAGACGACGCGGCTCGCTCCCCGTTCGGGCTCATCGCACCACGCTGGGGAGTCCGGGCGAGGAGATCCGACTGCCGATCATGCTCTGGGTGGTCTTGCGCAAGCGCCGCGCGAGCACTCGGATCACCTCGCGTGCGATCTCTGGCCGGCGCTCCATCAACGCGTCGAGATCCGCTCCTCCAATCTCCAAGAGCTCCGTGTCTTCGGTCGCAACCGCATCCGCTGAGCGAGGCTCGTGATCAAACAGCGCCAGCTCTCCGAAGAAGTCGTTCGGGCCTTGGGTGGCGATAAGGAGATTCTGATCTCGGATCTCCACTTTCCCGCGCACCACCACACAGAGGACGTCTCCGGGATCGCCCTTCTTGAAGATGTACTCACCGCTCAAGTGCTCCTCTGATTCGGCGATCTCCGCGAGCTTCATCAGATCTTCGGGAGAGAGGGCCTTGAAGAGCGGGACACTGCGCAGGAAGCGGATGCGTTCGACGAGCGGGAGCAAGGGTTCCTCGCGGTTGAGCAGCTCAGGGTATTTCGCGGCGATTCGATCGCCGTAGACCAGCAAGGCGCAGCGGCGCAGGTGCGGATCGTTGAGGTCGATGATCCCGGCGAGCGGATCTTCGCGGAAGCGCTCTGGGACGTGGAACTGTTCCGACGCGGTGCGGGCGCGCGCTTCGGAGTCTTGTCGCTCTAAGAACGGAACGACGAGCGCGGAGAGCTCTGCGTCCAACGACTGCTCCAACAGCTCCAGCAGCCGCGCCGTGACTTGCGGGCTGGCGTCGCGCAGGTGGTGAGAGAGTCGTGCGATGCGCGGATCCGCGATCAGCGCGATCAGCGCGAGGATGCGGCGCTCGGTCTCCTGAATGCGCGAGTCGAGCTCTCCCGCCATGAACTGCCGAGCCTTGGCGGTCTCCAAGCTGTGCGCACCCGAGCCCTCCAGGATCGACGCCTGCAGGCCGATGAGTGGCGCGTAGTACGCGTAGCCGCGCGCCAGCTCGGCCTCGATCGCTTTCAGCAGCGCGGTCGCAGGGGGAGGAGCCCACTCGCGCAGGCGGCGGCGCAAGATGAGCGCGCGACTCGCTCGGTAACGCACTTGCGCGTCCGTGTGCCCGAGCAAGGTCTTGAGCAGCTCGGTCGCTCCGCCTGATTGCGCTTGCGAGAGCGCCGCCGCGGTCCAAGAAACGACGGAGGCGGGGGCGTCGGTCAACACCTGGGCAATCCGCGCCACCCCGGAGTCATCGAGGAGCGGGAACGCGTCATGCGCGGCGGCGGAGGTCTGAGGATCTTCCAACGCGAAGACCAGCGCGCGGACAATCGCGGGATCATGAAACTGCCCCGACGCCTTGAGCGCAGCCTGACGAACGGCGACAGACGCATCGGCCAGCAGGGGGAGGAACGCGGACGCCAAACGAGGCACGCCCAGCTCGACCTGACTGATCGCCCAGGCCGCGGCGACGCGCTCTTCCTCTCGCGGAGATTGCAGCAGCTCGACGAAGCCTTCATCACCTCGCGGTTGCAGGCGCAGCTCCTCCCAACGCGTGAAGCAGGCGCGAGCGAGTGCGCGCACGCGAGGGCTGGGATCATTCACGAGCTTCTTCACCAACGGCGCCGCGTCGGATGCACCCAGCTCAGCCAAGGCTCGCAGGGCCGCACACCGAACGATGTCCTCCGTTGCATCGCCCAGGGCTTCGATCAGCGCCGGCGTGTCCGCGGGCGTGGCGGTTCGCGCCAAACCTTCCACCGCGGCGGCACGAACGGAGGGCGACTGATGAGACAACGACTTCACCAACAGGGGCCGCGCGCTCTCTGCTGACGCGAGAATGGAGAGCGCGAAAAGAACGCGATCTTCGTCTTCCGTCTCCAGCTCCAACCTGAGCGTGGCCATCTGCTCGCCGTCCAGCGAACGCAGCCGCGCGCCACCTTCGCCGTCGAGATCCAACTTGCGGTGATCCACGGAGCGCTGCAGCGCCAACACGTAGCTCTTGCGCAGCTGGTTCCAGGTCAGCACCAGCAGACCTGCGAGCAGCAGCAGCGTTGGAACAGAGAGCCACTGCACCGCGAAGCCTGACGGCAGCGCTTTGAGTCCCACCGCGGCGAGCGCGGAGAAGAAGGCAGCGAGGACACCTCGGAGGATCGCGTGGGCTTGGGCGCGGCGCACGGACGGGACCGCGCTGAGAATCTGCGCGCGCGCGGAGCCAGAGAGAGCTTGTTTGAGAATGCGATCTCCACCGGAGAGGAGAACGATCACTGAGAAGAGCGGGAAGATCAGAAACAGCGCGGCGGTGATCAACACCCAGACCTGCGCCGCGAGCAGCGCTCGGGCGCTGCCGTAGCGCGAGAGAATCTTCCCGGAGAAGACGAACGGGGCGGCCAGTGTCACCGCTCCGGTCACGCCGTAGAACAGACCCATGAACGAGGCGACCCCACCGGGCGATCCGGCGAAGTGTGTCTGCGCGGCGGAGAGGAGCTGAAAGTCGGTGATCCGTTCCACGACGAGCTCGACCGTGATCAGCGCGGCCAGCATGCGCATCAGCGGCTCGGAGAGGAGGTAGCGAAGGCCGTCCGCGAAGGTGGTGCTCTGCTTGGTAACAAGCTCGCGCACGTCCACCACATCCTTCGCGGAGATGCGCGTGACCATCCACGACGCGGTGGCGAGCAAGACCGGTGTCATGAGGAGCAGGCTGGTGGACGGAACGCGCTTCCCCAACGCGCCCACCACGAAGCCACCCAACGTCCACGCCACGCCCGCGCCCAGGCCAACGACGGGAAG
This sequence comes from Myxococcaceae bacterium, assembly GCA_052386435.1. Taxonomy (GTDB): domain Bacteria; phylum Myxococcota; class Myxococcia; order Myxococcales; family Myxococcaceae; genus JBQTKE01. Next base: position 9,536 of record JBQTKE010000751.1, on the reverse strand, counting down.
GAGACGTTTCGCGGATCGAACGTCCACCGCGTCCGTCGCCACCGCCCAGCCCTGCGCCAAGAGGAGGCTGAGCAGCACTTCCACGCACACGTAGAGCACCATCGCCGCGGGCTGTGGCGCTGCGCGCACGGCCAACGCGCCTGCGGTGAAGACGGTCGCGGAGAGCCACAACAGCAGCTGCACCAACCGCGTCACGCCCAACTTTCCCGCCACGGCCATCACCGCGAAGGACGCGGCGATCGACGCGAGCGCAGACCAGAGGAAGGCGTCGGCGATGGCGGAGCGATCAAAGACGGCGAGGAAGATGTCGCGCTGCGCGGATCTCGCGAGCACCGCCGTCGAGGTGAATAAGAAAACGAACGCGAACAGCCGCAGGGTGCGGGAGCCTTCGCCAGGCCGCAGTCCCATCGCACCTGCCAGTCGCTGCGTCATTCCGCTGGCAGCTTACGCGATGCGCTCGTCGCCCAACCGGGGAAGCTGCCGGTCACCCCGGCGAAATCGAGGCCGCGGCATCGACTATTCCCATTGGGCTACTCTCCTTGGGCGCAGCGAAAGCCTAGATACAAATAGTCTTTGTCTTCATTCACGGAACGGCGAGGGATGGCGTTGTTGTCCACGCAGCTGTGGCAGAAGCTTCCACCGAATACCCAGGCGTAACCTTCCTCGGGTTTTTCAATCACAGACGGATCAATCTCGGTCCATTCCCAGACGTTGCCGAGCAGATCCAAACAACCGCTGGGCGACGCGCCGGCTGCGAGCAGGCCGACAGCGGAGGTGCCGCTCTCATCCGGACCGTGGCAGCGACTGGGATCCCACTCTTCGCCCCAGGGGAACCGCTGGTTCTTCTTTCCCCGGGCGGCGGCTTCCCACTCCAGCTGAGTGGGCAAACGCTGGCCGCGCCAAGCGGCGTAGCGACGCGCTTCGTGCAGGCTCACGCCCACGACGGGATGGTCTTCGAGTGACGTGGGGTAGCGGCGGCCGTGCCAGTTCGACGGAGGTGACTCTCCCGTGGCTTCGACGAACTCAAGGTAGCCCGCGTTGGTGACAGGGGTGCGATCGATCCAGAAGGGCTTCACCTCGTACGACCCGCCGTCATAAGCGGACTGGAGCGTCATCGCGGGGACACGGACGCGGGTGGGAGAGGACTGTGGCGCTTCGGGGAGGCTGGTTCCCTCTAACTCAGCGAAGACGGTGGGCTCTTCCTGGTCCGTGCTCTCCGGGGGAAGATCCTCTAGGTAAAAGTTAAAAGGCATAAGGCCGGCGACGATTCCGGGAACGATTTTGTCTTTCGGCTCTGGTTTGTTTTCGGCGCAAATCGTCCCTCCGGTGGGGACGATCCGGAATTCGACTCCTGCGAGGGTCAGGGTGTCTCTCGCGCTCAGCACGGCTCTCGCCGTGCGGCTTCCGTTGACGGCCACGGCGCCTTTCGTGAGCTCGAGCACTTCCCAGCGATCCAGACCGACGTGCTGCACCCTCGCCGCGGCCGACGGCATCTTCGGGTTCGCAAGCACCACGTCGTTGTTCCAGGCGCTTCCCAGCGTCACCATCTCGAACCGCAGGGCCAGCTCTCGGCCGGTCCGCACTTCGACCAGCTGCGCAACGGGCTCGGCGGCGACACCCTCCACCGGTGCGGGCACGGGCGTGATTGGCAGGGAGGGCTGCGCCGGCCCTGCACTCACGGGGAAATACTTTCCTCTGAGCTTCTCGAAGAGCCCCACCGGTGCGGGCGCGAGCCTTGGCAGCTTGGTTCCGAACAGGGTCGTGGGAGGGGCTCTACCCAAGCGGCGCTCGCCTTCGAAGACTTGATCCAAGAACACGGCGATGTGCACGTCGGTCAGTCGTTGCTTCGCGCCCAACAGGTAGTCGTCGAGATCATCCGCGAGCTCTGCCGCGGTGGCTTGGCGCTTCGCGGGGTTCTTCTCCAACGCGCGCAGGACCGCTTTGCTCAGCTTCGCGGGGACGCTGGAGTTGAGCTTCGACGGCGAGACGGGCTTTAGACCCACCGCGGACGTAATCACCTCGCCCGCGGTCTGGCCAGGGAACGGGAAGCGTCCAGTGAGGACTTCGAAGAGCAGCACGCCCATCGAATAGATGTCACTGGCTACGCTGGCGGGTGCTCCGCGGAGCAGCTCCGGGGCCAGGTACTGGATCTTACCCTTGAGCGGCTGGGCTTCAGCCACCTCAGCGCTCAATGAGGTCATGGCGATCCCGAAGTCCACCAGCTTCACCACGCCGTTGAAGCCGATCAGGATGTTCTCCGGCGTCACGTCGCGGTGAATGATCCGCAGCGCCGTGCCCTGCTCGTCGGTCAGCGCGTGCGCGTAGTGGAGGCCTCGCAGCGCCTGCAGACAGACGTAGGCGACGAGAGGAACGGGGAGCTTCTTTCCGCCGCGGCGCACTGCGCGCTTGATCGCGTGGAGGCTCTTACCGTCGATGTACTCCATGGAGATGTAGTAGCCGTCTTGCTCGGAACCAAGCTCGAAGACTTGAACGATGTTGGGGTGCGAGAGCCGCGCGGCGAGGCGCGCTTCCTCGAGGAACATCTTCACGAACCCCTCATCCCCGGAGAGCGAATCGAGGATGCGTTTCACCGCGACGGTCTTCACGAAACCGGCGGGCCCTTCCTGACGAGCGAGGAAGACCTCTCCCATTCCGCCCACGGCGAGACGGTTCAGCAACGTGAACTTCTTCGGAGCCCCGAGATCGACGCTCGACCGCTGCTGCACGTGACTAATCCCCTTTGCAGCGCCGCGACGACCGGCCCTGCGCTGCGCTGCCCAAAGAAACTTTAACGGCGCCGGTTAGCGGCGCTCCCCTGACGGACTGAACCGATGGACGCGCTCCTTAGGAAGACGGAGCGACACCGCGCTCCCCACGTTCCCGGAGAAGTCACGCGGCGCTTTCGCGGTCCAACGGTGTCCGTTCGACTCCACCGTGACGTGCGTCTCTGAGCCCAGGGGCTCTACCCAGACGACCGTCGCAGCTTGTGTTTCCGGGTGAGAAGAACCCGACATCAGCTCAATATCTTCCGGCCGGATTCCCAGCATCCCGTCCCCTGACTCGCCCAGCGAGGAAGGAGGCAAGAGGTTCATGGGCGGTGCACCGAAGAACTGAGCGACGAAGGTGTTGGCGGGCGCGTCGTACAGCTCACGCGGCGGGCCGTATTGCTGCAGCACTCCGTCTTTGAGCAGCGCGATGCGCGTGGACAGCGACATCGCTTCAACCTGATCGTGGGTGACGTAGAGGAAGGTGATCCGCAGTCGTTCGTGCAGCGCTTTGATCTCAGACCTCATCTGCGCGCGCAGGTTCGCGTCCAGGTTGGAGAGCGGCTCGTCGAAGAGGAACACGCCCGGACGCCGGACGAGGGCTCGACCCAGCGCGACCCTCTGACGCTGTCCTCCGGAGAGCTCTTTCGGTTTGCGATCGAGCAGCTTCTCCAGCCCCAACATTGATGCTGCTGCTTTCACTCGCGCCTCTTGCTCGTCACGCGGAAGCTTGGCCATGCGGAGTGGAAAAGTGAGGTTCCCTCTCACATCCAGGTGCGGATAGAGCGCGTAGCTCTGGAACACCATCGCGACGTCGCGTTCGACCGGCTCCAACTTGTTCACGACCCGACCGCCCATCACCAGCTCGCCGTCTGTGATCGGCTCCAGCCCTGCGACCAGATTCAAGGTGGTGGACTTGCCGCAACCTGATGGGCCGACCAGCGAGACGAATTCTCCCGCTTGAATCTCCAAGGAGAGGTTGCGGATGCCCGCGCCGCCATTCGGATAGCGCTTTGAAACATTCTTAAAGACAACTTCGCTGGCGCTCATCCCTTCACCGCCCCGGCGGTCAACCCGGAAATGATCCGTTTTTGAAACACCCAGGTCAGCGCCACCAACGGCAGGGTCACCAAGATCGACGCGGCGGCCATCTGTCCCCAGGGCTCTTTCTGATCTGTCGCGAAGAGGCTGATCGCTACCGGCACGGTGCGTTTGGAGGGGCTGGAGATGAACGTGAGCGCGTATAGGAACTCGTTCCACGCGGCGATGAAGACGAGCAACCCCGTGGTAGCGAGACCTGGCGTGCTCAAGGGAAGGAACACGTGGAGGAAGGCTTGAAGCGGGCTGCAGCCGTCAATCCGCGCGGCGCGGTAAAGCTCAAGTGGAAGCTCGTCCAGAAAAGAGGTGAGCACCCAAACGGTCATCGGCAACGCGAAGGTGACGTACGGGATCATCAGTCCCACCAGCGAATCGCGCAGCCCCAGTGAGCGGACCAAGAGGAAGAGCGGGCTCACGGTGGCGATGGGCGGAAACATGGAGACGGCCAAGGCGCACAGGAGCAACACTCGGCGGCCTTTGAAGTCCAGCTTGGAGAGCGCGAACGCGGCGGGCGCTCCCAGCAAGAGGCAGAAGAGCGTGGTTCCACCCGCGACGACGACGCTGTTGAGAAGTGACTGGCCGAAGCTCCTTCCAATCACGACCCCGGCATAGCTCTCGAAGCTGATACGCGACGGCCACGCCAACGAGGTGAGCTCTGCCTCCGGACGCAGCGACGTCAGCAGCTGCCAGAGCGCGGGACCCAAACAGAACGTCACTGCCGCGAACACTGCGAACCCCAGGCCCAGTTTCTTCATCTGTTCGCGCCTCTGGCGAGCGGACGTTCAGAGCGCGCGATCACGTCTTCACCGCCGTGGCTCTCAGGTAGAGGGCGCTCAACACCGCGACACAGAGAAACGTGACCACGGCCAGCGTGGAGCCGTAGCCAAAGTCTCCCGAGCGCATCAGCGTCTTGTACGCGTAGATGGAAACGGTCTCGGTCGTGTTCGCTGGCCCTCCTTCGGTGAGCACGTAGACCGCGTCGAACACGCGCAACGCATCCAGCAAGCGAAACAGCACGGTCACCGCGAGCGCCGGCCGAAGCAGCGGCAGCGTCACGAAGAGGAAAGCTCGGCCCGGGGTCGCGCCATCGATCCGGGCTGCTCGGTAGACCTCTTGAGGAATAGACTGCAGCCCCGCCAAGAGCAGCAGCGCCACGAAGGGCGTGGTCTTCCAGACGTCGACCAGAATGGCCGCATGCATCGCCCAGCCCGGACTTCCCAATAAGTTAATCCCAGGGACAGAGAGCAGCCCGTGCTCGGGATGAAACATCCAGGCCCACATTTTCGCGGAGACCACCGTGGGGATGGCCCAGGGCACGAGCACCGCCGCTCGCAATGCGCCTCTTCCGGGCAGGGTTCGGTTGAGCAGGAGCGCCAGGCCCAAGCCGAGGACGACTTCAACGAGCACCGCCGTCACGGAGAAGTACGCGGTGTTGCGCAGCGCGACCCAGAAGCGCGTGTCTGAGAGCAGAAATTTGTAGTTGTCAAGACCAACGAAGTGACGCTCTCCAAAGACAAGCAGAAATCGCTGAAAGCTCAGGTACACAGCGGCAAGCAGCGGATACGCGGCGACCAAGAGCAACGCCGCCACTGCCGGTGCCACCAGCAGGTACGCCTGGGTTCTCTCTCTCATCGCTCCAGCGCCTCTTCTCTCTTCCGCGTGTACTTCAGCGCCTCTTCCGGCGATCTCACTCCCACCACCGCCGCGGAGAACTCGCTCTGAAACACATCCGAGAGCATCGAATAGTACGGCGTGATCGGCCTTGGCCTCGCGTTCCTCACGAAGGGTGCCAGCCGCGCGATGGAAGCAGGTACTTGGGGGCTCTCGTAGACCTCCGGTCGTGGCGGATTGCGACCGTACTCAACCGCCAGAATCAAATTCGCCTTCGCCGAAGTCAGGTGCTTGACCAGCGCGACCGCGGACCTACGACGTTCTGGCGGAAGACCCGCGCGCACTGCGAGCTGCCATCCACCGAGAGCTCCAGGCCCGGGAGAGCCATCCAGAGAGGGAAGGGCGGTCACCCCGAATTTGCCGCGGATGGGCGAGTCTTCCCGCTCCGCCTCTGACCACGCGTAGGGCCAGTTGCGCATCAGCGTGGCGTTTCCGTTTTGAAACGACTGCCGCGCGTCCTCTTCCGCGAACGAAGTCACCGAGGACGGCGAGACTCCCTCGACCAGGAGACTGCGCAGGTACGTGAGCGCCGCCTCCGCATCACCGCCGTGTCCCCAGATCGCTTCATAGACATTGCAGACCAGCCCCTCGTACTGCCTTCCCTGCCAAACGTAGCGACCGCGGGCGACGCGCTTCAATTCGTCATAGGTCCGCGGGGGAGCCGGGACGAGATCGCGGCGGTAATAAAGGAGCCCGACGTCCAAATACCAAGGGACGGCGTAGACCTTTCCCTCGTAGGTCACCGCCTGCGCGACGCTTGTAAAAAACTCTGACTTCACTCGCTCCGGTGGAAAGACATCCGAGAGATCCTCAATCCACCGGGCCTTCGCGAACTCCGCCACCCAGACCACGTCAATCACGAAGACGTCGAGATCCGCAGCGCCTCCTTCTAGCGCGGTCAGAAAATACTGATGCGCGACATCCGACGAGGCGGGAAGAACCTGCGTGGTCACACCCTCCGGAAATTCAGAGAGCAACTTCTTAAACGCGGTGGGCTCACCCAAGGGCTGGTGAACGAAGACCAACTCGAGTTTTCGTTCACCGCTGCGACAGCCCTGCAGCAATACCAAGGCGAGCAAGAGCAAGCAGAAGAAACCCCTCATATTCTGGATGAGGAGCCCAAAGTCTCAGTCTGGCCAGCGCTTCTTCAGCGGAGTGTTTGCAGCTGGTCCAATTTCTTTCGGACCGTGGTGGTCTTCCCTGCTCGCACCGCGACGGTGAGGCTGCGCGTCCTGCCGTCGGGACCAATCAACTTCAGCTGATAAAGGTTCTCCGCCATCTCGTGATTGATGAGCGGCGTGCGGCCAATCTCTTTGCCCTCCGCGAAGACGCGAGCGGACGGAATGGTCGTGAGGGAGAGCCTTCCTCTCCCTCGGCGCAGGGGTGGATCTTCCGTGTTCGCGACCGGCGTTTTCCGCGGCTCACCTATCGCCGCGGGCGGTGGCGTCTCCACCACAACGATGGGCGCGGGCTGAGGCGTGCCGCGAAGCGCGTCGAACAGCACCACCGCGAGAACGGCGAGACCCACGCTCACAGCGATGGTCTTCCATAGCGGGGTGCGTTCAAAAAAACGCGCGATCCGGTTCACTTGCGCCGGCAGAGGACTGCGAGCCAGCCACTCCACGCCGCGCTTGCTCGCGGCCTCAATCAAGGCACGAACCTTGGTAGCTCGGCCCGGTGGCAGCAGCGGCGGCTTCTGCGCGCGGGGACGCAGGCCTCCTGGCGCGCCCGAATCTTCGCGCAGCGCAGTGGTGGCGGAATGGACCTCTTCATCCGAGCTCTTCGCGCTCTCCAACAACGCGCGGGTGGCGTTCATCTTTCGAGCAAACAGCTCACGCATGAACGTCGCGGTGTGGTCCTGATCAAACATCGTCTTCGCCGCGGCGGCGTCCAGCGCTTTCGCCAACGCCTTGCCACTGGTGAAACGTGCAGAGCGTTCGCGCGCCAACGCTTTCATCACGACGTCTGAAATCTCTCGCGAGACCTTTTGATTCCTCTCGTGCGGAGGCGGAATGGGCGCGTCGAGAATCCGCGTCATCTCCTCTGTTTCAGTTTCCGCCGCGAAGAGCCGCTCGCCGGTGAGCATCTCGTGCAGCACCACGCCCACCGCGAAGAGATCACTGCGCCCGTCCAGCTCTTCGCCGCGCACCTGCTCCGGAGACATGTAGCCGGTGGTTCCCTTCACCATGCCCACGGTGGTGCGACCGAGATTGCCGGTCACTTTCGCGATGCCAAAGTCGAGCAACTTGGTGACGCCGTCGTACGCCACCATGATGTTTTTCTGCGCGACGTCGCGGTGAATCACCGGAGAAGGGCTGCCGGTGGGGTTCACGAAGGTATGTGCGTAGTGCAGCGCCAAGCTCGTGTCGCGCGCCACCGCGCACGTGAAACCAATGGGGACGGGGGTGTTCCGCTTCACGCACGCGGCGGTGATCTGGTTGAGATTCTGACCCGCCACGAACTCCATGGCGATGTAGAGGCCTTCCTCGTCTCCGAGGTCAAAAACCTGGGCGATGTTCTGATGACTGAGCTGCGCGGTGATGCGCGCCTCGTCCAGGAACATCTTCACGAACTGATCTTCCCCGCGAACGTCCGGGAGGATCCGCTTCACCACCACGTACTTGCGAAAGCCGCCGGGTCCCGCGGTGAAGGCGAGGAACAGCTCCGCCATCCCTCCCAACGAAAGCTGGGTAAGGATCTCGTACTTGCCAATCCGGCCCCCGCGGTGAAGGTCCCCCGTGGCGAGGCCCACGCCGGTTGTGTCTGAGCGTCCTGGCTCCGCCATTCGGGAACGGAGCGTAGCGTAAGGACTCGCTTTGCAGGAAAGGTCCCACACCTTGAAGGGCTGTGGATTCCACTGTGAAACGACATGGATCTCTCCAGGGTTCGCGTGTGGGGAACTGGCGAGCGAGCTGTCGGCTGTGGAGTCCTGGTAAAAAGATCGCTCTTTCTCCACATGCCCGGGATCTCAAAAACGCTTTCACGGCGGGCATCTGGCGGCTTGTCCCCAACTTCGGCGCCTCTACTTCTTCTATGGATCAGATCCTCTCTTTTCTCTTCAAGTAGAGGAGATAAGGGAAGCGGGCCTAAAGTGTCCCGGATGGTTCGCCCTCTTCTCCTACTTGTCCTACTTAGCATCCCGGCTTTCGCGCAGAACGCGCTCTCGATGGCGGACAAGGCGTTCGACAGCTTGGAGTTCGACCGCGCGGCGGCTCTGTTCAAGCAGGCCTTGGGACAGCCGGGCTCGAGGGCAGAGCGAATTCGCGCGTACAAAGGGCTGGGTCTCTCCCAAGCTTTCATGGGCGAGACGAAGAACGCGAAGACCAGCTTCGAGCGGTTGCTGCTGTTGGATCCCACCGCCACGGTCGACGTCGCGCTGGGGCCGAAGATCACCGGGCCCTTTCAAGCGGCGCTCAAGGGCGGAAAGCACGCGGGGATCGCTTACAACCGCAATCCTTCCTCGGGCGATCTGGTGGTGAAGCTCAAGGAGGACATCCCGCTGGCCAACGAGCTTCAGGTTTACGTCAGAGCGGACGGGTTGGATCGCTACACGGTGATCTCTGGTCCGTCCTCTTCTCCGCTGGAAGTGAGCACGGAGCCCAACGGCGTGACCGACGTGTACATGCAGGCGGTGGACGCTAACGAAGGTGTCCTCTATGAGGAGGGCAGCGCGCAGAAGCCCATTCGCTTCGGGCATAAGAAGAAGCCGTCGCGAACCACCCCTCAGCCCGAAGTTGCGTTCGCGGACCCGCCCACGACCTCCCCAGGCGCTCTGGACCTGAATCAGCAGGAGCCCGCGGTGACGAAGTCGGATTCATCCACCCGCTGGCCGCTCTGGGTTGGGATTGGCGTCGCGGTCGCTGCGGGTGTGGGCGTGGGGACTTACTTCATCGTCAAGAAGACTCAGCCGAGGCTCCCCGACGCGGACAGCGACATCACTCTTCCTGGGGTCGCGTTCTGAAGCGGCTGGGCACAGCGCTGTTGTGCTGTGTCGCGGCGACC
>JBQTKE010000750.1:0-12892 GCA_052386435.1 Myxococcaceae bacterium | reverse complement strand
CTCGTAGTCGAAGCAACTCTCCGGCTCGGCCGCATACAGCGCAACGCAGAGCCGCGCATCCATCCACAGGGACAGCGCCTCCAGCAGCCTCTTTGCCGCCTGGTGGTGCCGCAGCTGCGTCAGCGGCGGCAGGCTCGCCCGCAGCAGCTTCTGCGAGCCCCTCGTCAACAGCACCCGCGTCCTCGTCGGCGACGGGACGAACGTCACGACCGGTTCCATCGTCTTGCCTTTCGTCGGGGGCCTCCGTCCCGCCGGGGGTGGCGGCAACCGTGGTCCCCGACGCCACGCACTTCGCCGCGCCAGGCAAGTTTTCGGAACCAGGGTCCGTCACGCGGCCCGCTTGCCGGCGCCGCGCGCGGTACTCTCGATTCCGGTCGCGGTGGTCCAACCGGCCATCGTCCGTCGCCTGGTGGCGGGCGCGGATTGCCCGTCTCACGACGCGCCGGCCGGTGTCGCGGCACACCTCAGAGCAATAGCCCTGGCCCCGGTCACACGACGGGCACACGTAGAACAGGTGCAAGCACCAGTGACAGCGGCCCTCGCGGAATAGCTCGCGTTGCTCCACCACTCGGCGAAGGCCAAGAATTCGACAGCGGGCACCGTAGAGCGGAACATCGTCACCGAGACGATGCGGCTCCACCCGCTGGGCGATCTGGTGTGCGCCAGGTCGCCCGTCTCACCCTCGCCCGTGCAGTTTCACGGCGCTCCACATCGCGCGCGAGTTTGTCGACAGGCCGCCCCACAGGTTGTCGGTCTCCCCCCGGCCCCCCTCGACAGCACCTGGCACACGAACGCGGGTGCCCTGCTCCATCACATTGCTACCGCCCGGCGCCGACCGCGGCGACATGTGCACTCCGGGATCGACGAGGATCGTCAAAACGCCGCGAATCCCGCTCGCCGCCCACAAGTGGGCGGCCGGCGACCACTGGAGCATTTCGATCTTGCCTCGCGTGTCTTTCCTCATCGGCAACCGACCAACGATCGCCCTGACGGTGCCAGTGACCTTTTCGTGGTCATGGTATCTCTAATGTTGAGGCATAACATTGGAGGTACGATGGGGGCCTGGGAGCGGGCTTTGGTTCTCCCAACGAACAGCACGGAAAGGCGGAGCGGTCCGAACTTTTCCCGCACGCTTTTCAAAGTCGCCTCGACTGTGGGGAAAGGGCGAATTTTCGCCCCCCCTCAGTGGAGATAGACGTGCGATTTCATCTTCTTGTTGTTGTTATCGCAGCATTCGGTTGCGGAGCGACGTCCGCGGACGACCTGGAGCTCGGGAAGCATGATGCGGCGATCGTCGAAACGACCTGCGGCGGCTTTCTCGGAGCGCAATGTCCCCAGGGGTTTGAGTGCGTTGACGACCCCACCGATGAGTGCACTCCGTCGAACGGCGCGGATTGCATGGGGATCTGTCAGCCAGCGCCGGTCCGTTGCGGCGGGTTCGCAGGTCTGCAATGTCCGGCCGGTCAGCACTGCGAGGACGACCCCCGCGACGAATGCACACCCTCGAACGGTGCCGACTGTATCGGGTTTTGCAAGGCCAACCCATGAGCCGCTTCCTCGTCCTCTCGACGGCCGTCGCACTGGCGGGCTGTTCACCGTTCTCGAGCGGACCAGGCCCCGAGCTGAGATCTGAGCTCAAGCTCGAAGGTTTCCAAAACTTCATTGCGGAGCTCATCCCCACGGAAGACGTCCTCCTAGCCCGTGTGGGAACGATGGCGGGGCCGGGTGAAAAGGCATTTTATCGGCTCCTTGCCATCGACACCCAGCTTGTTCCCACTGAGCTGCTTCGCTCAGAACAGGATCTCACTTCCGGACGGATCGCGCTCGCGGCCGACAAGAGCGTTTGGGTAACAAAGGGAACCCTAGACGTAGATGAAACTTTCTCGACCGTAGAAGCTCGCCAGCTTCGCCTGGGTGACCGTGAACTGCTCGGTTCGCGGAGCCTTCCTACCCGCGTTCTCAATCTTCCCGCCAAGAATGCCGTCGCTCTGGGAGTTGATGGTTCGCTCTGGTTGCTTGTGGTGAACGCAGAGTTCGATCTGACGTTGTACCGACTCGTGGCTGACGACGCGGTGAGAGCCGTCCCCGTGGCCAAGCGAATCACCGTCGACCTCTCGAGCGGCGTCGTTGCCTGGGCTGGCGGGGTGATCGTGGCAACTCGGATCAACGGAAACGACACGGCGGCTGCCGAGCGATGGAAGCTGCCGAGTGGACGGGCGCAAATTGCGATTGCTTCGCTGGATCTCAACGGCCAGCTCATCCAAGCAGCGCCCCTCGATCTGCCAGAAGCCTCGACGATTAGCGAGCTCTCTATCTACGGAAGCACCCTCCTTCTCGCAGGAGAGGCAAGTGACACATCAGACTCCTCCTGCTTCGTGAGTCGCTGGAGCATCGGTGCGTCGGGTGCGCTCGAGCACCAATCAACGGAGAGATTTCGCCCGGGAGAGAATCGCAAAGCCGTTCACGCGGTGCTCATCGACGGCGACCGCACGCTCGTTGCGGGTGAAGTGGGCTTCACGCAAGCGTCGACGGGCAGCGTCATGAGTGGGAGCCATGCCTTTCTAGGCATTCTCCGCGAACCCGGGAGGACGCTCCTCGGCGACGGCGTGAGGCGCAACGTCTTCACCGACATCGTCCGCTGGAAAGGGGACGTCTGGCTCGCAGCGACCACGGACTTCCCGAAGACCCACGACGCAGATCAAGATCCCGCCCAAGGGTACGCGCGCGCTGAGCTCTTCCGATTGATCGACCAGTGAGGCTCACGGCAGGGACAGTGAGAATCCGGCGGATGGACGCTCCCCTCTTCCGCGCAGTAAGCGTTTCTCTGCCCTCACCATGAGCTGTCCAAACGAAGCCACGCTGCTTTCCTTCATCGAAGGACAATCGCCTCCCGCGCTCATTTCAGAGTTGGCGATCCACCTCGATGAATGCGGTGGTTGCCGGAATCTCGTCAGTGCGATCACCCGGATAGCGCGTACGGAAGGCGAGCCCGTGGCAACGGCTGCTCAGGCTTTTTCCTCGCTCACCGGTGAGCGCGTTGGGCGCTTCGTCGTGGAGGCCTGCCTCGGCACGGGCGGGATGGGAGTCGTCTATGCGGCGTACGACTCCCAACTGGATCGCCGGGTCGCGCTGAAGCTGGTGCGGACGGAACTGCACGGCCCGACTGGGCAAACGCGCCTTTTGCGAGAGGCGCGGCTTCAGGCGCGGCTGGCCCATCCGAACATCGTCTCCGTTCACGAAGCGGGGACCTGGGAGGAACAAGTCTTCATTGCGATGGAGCTGGTCGAAGGCTCGACCCTGCGCGGTTGGCTCGCAGAGCGTCCGCGGACTTGGCGGGAGGTGGTTTCACTGCTCGGCGCCGCAGGTGAAGGGCTCGCCGCGGCGCATGAGCGCTCGCTGCTTCACCGCGACTTCAAACCTGACAACATTCTTATCGGAAACGATGGACGTCCTCGAGTGAGTGACTTTGGGCTCGCTGCTTCGGCTGACCGTCCGGAGGAAAACCCTGTTCGCGTCCGAAGCGGCCTGTCGATTCGCGGCGGCACGCCGGCCTACGCGGCGCCCGAGGTGTTGAGCGGGGGACCCGCGGGCGAGCGCTCTGACCAGTACAGCTTCTGCCTTACACTTTACGAAGCACTTTGCCGACGCCCGTATGTTCCAGGCCAGCGGATTGAATCGATTCCGCGCTGGCTCCGCAGCGTGCTGGAGCGCGGTCTGCAAGCTCAGCCATCGCAGCGCTTTCCCTCAATGCGCACGCTCCTCGACGCGCTCTCGAGAGAGAAGGCCCGTCGACGGCGCCTTGTGGCAGCGGTGGCACTGGCCGTCCTCACCTCCGGAGGAATGGGCATCTTTAGTTCGCGGCGTCCAGACATCTGCGACTCTCCGGAAACCCGACTCGCAGGAATCTGGGACATGCCACGTGAGCAGGCGCTTCGAGAGCATTTTCACGACCAGGCCAAGTTCACCAAGGTGAAGGCGCTGCTTGATCACTATCGCGGAGCTTGGCTTGCTGGCCACCGCGAGGCATGCGAGCAGCGTTCCTCGGAGCGCGAGTCGCTGCATGCGGCGCTCTCTTGCCTCGACGGACGGGCCCGCGTCTTGGGTGCATTGGTGGACGTCCTCACCAACGGTGATGCGCAGGTGCTTTCGAATGCGGCGTTCGCCATCCCACTTCTTCCGGAACCCGACGCCTGCGCCAGGAGGGAAAATGCGGGCAGAAAGCGAGGCGATGACCTTCAACTGCAGAAGGAGCTCGCACGAGTCCAGGCGCTGATCTACGCGGGGAGCTTCGGTTCCGCGCTCGAACTCGGCGAACAAGTAGAACTCCGTGCTTCAGCGCTGAACCTGCTCGAAGTTAAAGCGCAGGCTCTCTACCACCAGCAGATCTGCCTCGCCGCCGTGGGACGCTTGAAAGACGCGGTCGACCGTTCTGATGCCGCGGTGTTGCTGGCAATAAAGGTCGGCCTCGACGACCTGGCTGCCGGCGCGGCTGCTCAGGCACTGACCTACTCGGATTTCGGCGTCAACGGCAGAGAGGCGTTTGACGTGCGGCGAAGGCTGGCTGAGGCGTTGGTTGACCGAACGGGAGATCCGCTTCGTTCGGCGGATCTCCTCAGTGCCGTGGGCTATGTGGCGGAGCGCCGCGGCGAGTACGAGGACGCGATTGCACTGCAAAGGAAGACCCTCGAGCTGCGGCGTCCTCGCTTGCCACCGGATCATCCCTGGATCGGGACGGCGCTCGGTCGCCTAGGGACAGCGCTGGGTGGAGCCGGGCGCCATGAGGAGGCACTGACGGCCTTTCGCGAAGATCTCGCGCTGAGGCTTTCATCTTTGAGCCCAGAGCACCCGATGGTCCTGCGTGCCCAATCGGCGGTGGCCGGCCAGCTGGCAATTTTGAATAGGAACGAGGAGGTCGTCGCGCTGCTACGGCCCGCGCTCGCGCTTCAGCAAAACGTGCCCGGGCCGCTCCGAGAAGAAACCATCGCCATGTCCCTGAACTTGGGAGAAGTGCTGATTCGCCTCGGAGCGCAAGACGAGGGGCTGGAATTCCAACGCCGAGCGGTCGAGCATGCGTTGAGCCAGAGCGACGCGCTCGTTCGCCGCGCCCGCGTGGGAGAATATTTGCTCACCTATTGTGAAGGCTTGTCGTTGGCGAAGCGACGGCGAGAAGCACTCTCCAACTGTCGTCGCAGCGCGACGATCCTTCAGAGCGAATTGAGCGAGACGCATCCACTCACGAATCGCGTGTTCGCTATCATGGCTGACCTCCAACGTGCCGGCTATGCAAACTGAGCTTGCTGACCGGCTCTTCGAGCTCTTGGACGAAGACGCTTCCTCCTCTGAACGCGAACGCGTCGAGCGCACGCTCACGCAGGCGGCATCGGAAGCGCGCAGTTGCTGGCCGGGCGTTACGGATCCGCCGAAGCACTGGGTAGAGCATCTCGCGCACAGAGTGAACGACACCGTTACGCTCGAGCAGCTGGCGCTCACCGACCTGTGGTTGGCCTGTGCATGCCTCGAAGGAGATTCCCATGCGCACGCTCATCTCGAAGTATCCGTGCTGAGCAAAGTGAAGCCGGCGATCGCGAGCCTCGAGTCATCGCATGCTTTCGTCGAGGAGGTTCTGCAGGCGGTGCGGATCAAGTTGCTTTCGAGTCACGCGGAACGACCACCCTATCTCACGCGCTACGCAGGAACAGGACCGTTGTCTGCTTGGGCACGCGCGGTGGCGCTGGGAACGGGGATGGATCTGCTTCGTCAGCGGGGGAAGACGCCGCTCGAGGATGACGCTGAGCTCCTTGCGGACCTCGCATCGCCCGAAGACGCGGAAGTGCGCTTAATCAAGACTCGTGACTCACAGACGTTCCGAGACGCTTTCCGCGATGCACTCTCAAGGTTGGAAGTGCAGGATCGCACGCTCCTTCGCCTGCGCTTCTTGGATGGGCTGACAACGGAGGAGATCGCTCGGATGTTTCAGACGCACCGAACGACGGTCTCGCGGAGTCTCCAGCGGATCACCAGTGCGCTCCTCAAAAGGACGCGCGAAAAGTTGACCGCGCGGCTGAAGTTGTCGGCGCTTGACGCCGACCAGATGGTGGGCTTCGTCAACAGCCAGCTGGACTTGAGCCTGGAGCGGCTGCTTCCGCGCTGACGGTGCCCGTGACCGTTTCGTGGTCTCGGTGTCTCTAGCTAGGAGATCGATCCCCGGCAGAGATCACATCGCCACACCTGGTCCTCGACGAGGGCATCCAGGAACGTGGACTTCGCTCAGACAAGACCTCTCAATCTTCGCGCGAAGGAATGGCCCGGCGCGACTTTACGAAAGAGGGATATTCTGCTGACAAGATGGGCGATAGGAGACATAAGGCCCATGATCAGACCCCAGACGAGCCTGCGGGGCTAGGGATCAGTACCCGGTCGCGGAGCGACCACCCGATTCAAGGGCATCTGGCTTGGAAAAAGGGGCCCTCGGGCAGAATCCTGCCCAGAGTTCCCCGTCCTCTACACGATCGCTCGCCAAGGTCAGGCGTCGCTGAAGTTAGAGGAGCCACGCAAGACGCTGGAGCCGCTCTTCTCCGCCATCCTGACCCACATTCCGCCTCCGCCCGCGGGCACCAGCGCGGACCCGCAGCTGCTGGTCGCGAACCTGGACTACGACGACTACGTCGGCCGTCTCGCCATCGGCCGCATCACCAGCGGCAAGCTCACCCCGAACATGCCCATCGCGGTGGTTCGCGACGGCGGCAAGGTCGAGCAAGGGAAGATCGTTAAGCTCTACGGCTACTCGGGTCTCAAGCGGATTGAGATTCAAGACGCTGGCCCGGGCGAGATCGTCAGCGTCGCCGGCATCGAGGCGATCTCGATCGGCGACACTCTTACCCATCCGGAACGTCCGCAAGCCTTGCCGCGCATCACCGTGGATGAACCGACGATGATGATGATCTTCCGCGTGAACGACGGTCCGTTCGCGGGCAAGGAAGGCAAGTACGTCACGTCGCGAAACCTGCGCGAACGGCTCTACCGCGAGGCCTACCGAAACGTCTCCATCCGCGTGGAGGACACGGAGACGCCGGACGCGTTCCGCGTCGTCGGTCGTGGTGAGCTTCAGCTCGCGGTGATCATCGAGACGATGCGCCGTGAAGGCTATGAGCTCACGGCCTCTAACCCTGAGCCCATTACCAAGGAAGAGAACGGCGTCGTTCACGAACCGATGGAGCTGCTCTTCTGTGACGTTCCGGAGACCGCGGTCGGCGCGGTGACGGAGCGGTTGGGGCCGCGCAAGGGACGCATGATGGACATGGCGTCGCTCGGCTCCGGCCGGACGCGGCTTCAGTTCCGCATTCCTGCGCGCGGCTTGGTCGGCTTCCGCAATGAGTTCCTCACCATCACCCGTGGCGAGGGAATTATGAGCAGCCAATTCGACGGCTACGAGCCCTCGTTCGGGTACATCCCCAAGCGCACCAACGGCGCGATCGTCTCCGACCGCCAGGGGGACACGGTTCCTTACGCGCTCTTCTCCATTCAAGAGCGTGGGGCGTTGTTCGTTCCCGCCGGCATTCCTGTGTACGAGGGGATGATCATTGGCGAGAACGCGCACCCCGACGATCTCAACGTCAACGCTTGCCGCGAGAAGAAGCTGACCAACATTCGCGCAGCGGGCCGCGACGAGAACGTGATCCTGGTTCCGCCTCGCGACATGTCACTCGAGAAGGCGCTGGAGTGGATTGCTCCGGATGAGCTGGTTGAGGTCACGCCCAAGTCGGTGCGGATGAGGAAGAAGATGCTCACCGCGAACGATCGGTACAAGGCGGACAGGGAGCGCAAGCGGGATCAGCGGGCTGACGAGGCTTGAAAGAATGAAGCAACGGCCGGGGACGCACTACGCGATGCTCAAGCCGTAGAGAGCAAGACCGATGAAGAGTTGAGTGAGCCGACGCGACAGGGGGTTCGCCACCGCAGCACCTCCGCAGAAGAATGAACGGAGCTTGCGCCGCCGCGCTCGCTGCGCGAAGGGCCGCAAGCGCGATAGGCACCGGACCATCTGTGCCAAGTCGCAAGCCAGAACTGGTTCATTGTTCCAATTCGATTCGCGAGCCGCTCACACCGTCATCCCAAACTTCTGCTCGAAAGTCCGGCGGCCGGAAGACGTGACGCGCACGCTGCGACCCTCTCTGCCTCTCGCAATCCACCGCAAGTCGAACAGGTGCTCCGTCAGCAACGTGCCCAGCGGCCCCCCGAGGTGGTTGCGACGCTCCGTCCAATCCAGGCACGGTTTTCCCTCGGGCCATGTGGACGGTTGAAGTCCCTGTTCCGAGAAGCGCGCCATTCCGCGCGGGCTCAACCGTGCCACGCCTTCTTTCCATTCAATCAGCCGCTGTCGCTCGAGGGCATTCATCCACAGCACCCCCAGCAGGCCGGCGAGGTGGCGATAACAGGTTCGCGCATGCTCCAGCGCTTCGCGCTCGGGATTCGGCGCGGGAGCTCGCGCGGGTCGCGGATGGCGCAGCGCGATCACTTCGAGCGCGTGCGCGACCTGCTCGTTGGCGATCCGAAAGAACCGGTGACGGCCAACGGTGTCGAGCGAGAGCAGTCCGCCCTCGACGAGGCGGCGCAGGTGAATGCTGGCGGTGGAGGCAGACACACCCGCAAGGGATGCCATTTCCGAGGCCGGTCGCTGCTGTCCATCCATAAGCGACAACAGCATGGCTGCCCGCGACGCGTCGCCAATCAGCTCCCCGAAATGCACGAGGTCGAAGCGCGCTCCGGGCACGACAGACTGGTAGGGACGGTTGTGAAACTGTCGCGGCATGGTTTCTGACTCTTGGCACGAAGCGAGAAAAGAACGTTTCGATGACCATCAAAGCATCGACCTTGCTCGCGATGCTACACACGCGCCGATTTGGCGATTCAAGCTCGGGAGCTGGTCATGAAAGATCTGAAGATTTGTTTGAAGAACCGTCCGGGCGCCTTGGCGACGCTCGGCGAAGCCTTGGAAAAGGCGGGCGTGAGCATCGAAGGGGGTGGAGTCTTTGGGGGCGGCGATGAAGCGGTGGCGCACTTCCTGTTCGAGGACGGCGCTCAGGCACGGCAAGCGCTGGAACACGCAGGGCTGACGGTGCTCGAGGAGAGGGGCGTTCTCGTTCAGCGCCTCAACCAGGCCCGCCCCGGTCAGTTGGGCAGGATCGCTCGACGCATGAGCGACGCGGGCGTCAACATCGACGTGATGTACAGCGATCACGACCACCAACTCATCCTTGCTGTCGACAACGAAGAGAAGGGTCGAGCCGTGTGCGAGGCATGGTCCATGTCGGTCGAAGCGCCGGCGGCGCGACGCGAGCACCGTTACACGGTAGACCTGCGCTGGACGGGGAACACGGGCTCTGGGACCAGTGGCTACCGCGATTACAAGCGAGATCACGAGCTGTCGTCGCCAGAAAAGCCAACACTGCCGGGCTCGTCAGATCCTGTGTTCCGCGGCGACCGCACGCGCTGGAACCCCGAGGAGCTTCTGGTCGGTTCGCTGTCCGCCTGTCACCAGCTTTGGTACCTGCACTTGTGCTCCGACGCCGGCATCACGGTCACCGAGTACTCGGACCGCCCTGAGGGCGTGATGTGTGAAGACGCCACCGGTGGTGGAGCGTTCACCCGAGTCTTGCTCCGACCAAAAGTCACCGTCACCGAGAGCTCGGATCGAATGCTCGCGCTCTCGCTGCACCAACAGGCCCACGCCAAGTGCTTCATTGCGCGCTCGGTTCACTTCCCGGTGGAGATCGCACCAGAGATCAGCGGCGGACGCGGATCCACCGCGGATTAGGCGGCGTCCCGTTGGCTTCCGTCGCCGAGCGGCCGATCCGCATCGCCGGCGCGGCGGATGGGCCTAATTGATCCCCGCGTCCGCCATTCCACCGTCGAGCGCGACGCCGGCGTCCTCAAGAACACCGGCGTCCTCAAGAACACCGGCGTCAGAGGGAGAACCGCCATCGACGGAAGTCGGCTCGAGCACGAGTCCTGCGTCGGTGGCCACGTAGTGGCCGGGGCCCGTGAACTGGAAGCCCGCCTGAAACCGTACGGGCCGTTCGATCAGCGTCCCTTTCTTGACGATAAAGTCGCCCGTACCCGTGACCACGGCCTGCGCGACGTCGACGGCGAAGACAAGTTTCCGCGGCTGGTCGGGAAGAGCGCCGATGTTCGTCGACGAGAGCTGAAGCGTGTGAGCGCCCTCATTGGTGTAGGCGCCCAGGTTGAGCGAGTACACGTCCAACGGGCCGGAGAAGGCGGCAATCTGACTGGACAGCTGGACGGGCCAGATCGTGAACGGCGGCCACTCGAACGCGAGGTCGCCAGCGGCGATGTCGCTGCGAACGATTGTGTCCGCTCTCCGAAGCTCACGAAGATGCGAGAAGCCCACGAGCGGCCCACCGGCTTTAAAGGAAAACTCTGTAGTCAAGGCTACTGGAAAGTCGCGCGCCGGATCGAACGGCCCGAGAACGGTCTCGTTCGTCTCCTGCGAGTGAAAATACCTTGGCGTTGGTCCGACCACCGGCGGTGCGATACTCGAGCGCGACGAAGTCGACGCCGAGGTCTGGGGGTACCGAGAAGGTGCAGCGAATCCGGTCGAGCGAAGGTTCTTCCTTGAGAGCGCAGCTCCCCAGCGGCGCACGCGAGAGCGCACTCGTGACCAGCGCGGTCGGCTCCGGCTCGACCTTGCCGCAAGCGGCGGCAACGCAAAGAGATCCCACTACCCAGCTTCGAACCGAACGCATGTGTTCTCCTCGTTCCTTCTTTTCTTGTGGTGCGCGCGAGTAACATGGAGCCGGGCCGTCCACCACCGGACCGAAGGACCTGATACCCGGCCGCGTCGTCGAAGAGAGCGCGATCAGAATCCGTGGCCGCGTCTCATTTCGTCCGCAGCAGGCCGGTGAGATGGCCGGCCCGAGCTTCGGGCAAGGTCCAAAGGAAGGCCCGCAGCTCGGGTTGGGCGCCGGGGGCGTGGCACGCCGTGATGATCAGGTGGTGCGCGCTGGCCGGCTTCCACAGGTTCGCCGGGATGCGAACCTCGCGGTCCGTGGTGACGAAGGTGGCCAGATACTGCCGCTGGGTGTTCGCTCCCGGCACGCGGGTGAGCTGAACCAACTCGACGCGGTAATAGGTCGCCTTACCCAGTGCTGGCGCGTCCCACGAGATCGTGTGAACCCCGTCGCCGAGCACCGCCTCCGTGTCCCCATCCTTCCCGTCGATCTGGACGTGGCGGACAGGGCTGATGCGCGGCTGAAGCGTTCCCCGAGCGAACTCGTCGAGCGACGCGGCGAAGGAAATCTCTGCCGATGCCGCGATCAAGTCGGTGCCGTCATTGCGCGAGCCGTATTGAGTGGCGAATCGCTGAGTCACCGTTCCGACGAGTGGCCAGGAGTCGGGATACGGCTTCGAGTACCGGAACGTCCCGGAGATCACCGGCGTCTCCTTCGCCGAGCCGATGAGATCAGGCTCGAGCCGAATCAGATCCGGCGTCGCCGAATAGATTCCGTGGTCAGCCGTGAAGGGCATTGCCAGCACGTAGAGCGCCTCGAAGCTGCTGTACGCGGAGGGGTGCACGCTGTTCTGCAGCTCCGTGAACTTGGCTCGGTTCCAGGTGAGCTCCACGTTCCAGGGCGGGAGCTGAACGAAGTTCGCGCTGACGACGGTTTCGGACCCTGCGGCGACGGTGAAGGCAGCGGGCTTCGAAACCGCGACCGCGGCGCGGTAGGGGAGCGTTCCGCCATCCGTCAACTGCACCGTGTGTTCGCGCTGTTGTGTGAGATAGACCGGGTCCTGATCGATTATCGGCGCGTCCGTTCCACCCTGGCTCCGGTTGAACGCCTGCACGTAGTTCGCGGTCCAGCGATGGGACGTCGCGTCTGCGAGCGGCGCCGTGCTCTGCGCATCGAGACCGTCGGGTGACCACAGAAAATAGTCGCTGCCCGGCGCGGTGACGTCGATTCCGTCTCCCTTCATCCAGGGCACCAGGCCCACCGCGTCGAGCGAGAGCTTCGTGTCTCGGTCCGTGCGGACCAGATTTCGCCGGCTCGTCTGCGCGTAGCTCAAATCCACCTCGTTCTTGTCGGTGACGAGGTATTCGGTGCCGTATCGCAGATAGACCTTTCCTGCTGGCACGCCCTCGATGCGGACCGAGCCATCCGCGTTGGCCTTCGCCGGATATTCCGCGAAGCCCGACGGCGTGGGGACGAGCACCGAAACCTTCTCTGGCGCCACAGTCTCGGGTGTCGCCACCTTGCCGGCCGCAGACACGACGATGGCGCTCCGAGTCACCGTGAGGGTTCGCGAGGTCCCGTTGGTTTGTCCCCCTCCGTCGGCGACCTCCGGCACGGCCGGAGTTTGTGAGCACCCGGCGAACAGCACTCCCAACGCAGCGACGGACACGCAGCACAGCAGCTTCGAATTCATCTCGTTTTGACCTCAGGCGACGGACTTGAACCGGTGACACCCGTGATTGGTCCCTCCTCGAGGATCCGTCACCGCACCGTTTGGCGAGCGTTGCTTTCACTGGCTCGCTTCGCTACGGTCCGCGCCCTTCGCCATGTCCGACGATACCAAAAAGCCAATGGAAGACGGGGATTTAGGGGCCAAAGAGCAAGAGTTCTACGAGACGCGTCTTGAAAAGATGCGCAAGTGGAAGGAGCTCGGCGCCAACCCGTTCGGGAACGGCTTTTCGGCGATATTTTCGGCGATAGGAGACATAAGGTCCATGATCAGACCCCAGACGAGCCCGCGGGGCTGGGGATCAGTACCCGGTCGCGGAGCGACCACCCGATTCAAGGGCATCTGGCTTGGAAAAAGGGGCCCTCGGGCAGAATCCTGCCCAGGCGACCCTGCGCCTAATGGCGACTTGCCGTGG
>JBQTKE010000749.1:0-3329 GCA_052386435.1 Myxococcaceae bacterium | reverse complement strand
AGGGCTTTGGAGCGTGTTTTGGAGCCCGTAGTCGATTGGCAAAGGAAATATGGCGTCAAAGCCAATCGAGTCTTTGCCGCTGAGTTCGGTTGTCCGAGGACTCATCCGGGTGCCGAGAAGTGGTTTGGCGATCTGATCAACATCTTCAACGCGCGAGGTTGGCACTGGGCGTTCTACTCGTTCCGCGAGGATACGTGGCACGCGATGGACTACGAGCTGGGCAACGCTCCTCTGCCCGCGCGGTACTGGGCAGACATCGAGGCCGGAAAGAACGTTGAGCTTTCGCGAAGGGAAAATCCCCTCTGGCGCGTCATCAGTGCGGGGTTCAAGGAGAAGAACTCGCCCGATGGAAGGTGACGGTTATGGAATACCCAAAGGGCGTCCGCAACCCAGGCATTGATGCATTGCGCGGCCTCAGTATCTTGCTGGTGGTACTTCACCACATCGGCTTGCGAATTCCGTTCAAGCGCACAGCGCTCGCCGCCTACGTGCCCAAGGAACTGCTCAATCCGCTCAACTACAACGGCTACGAGGCCGTCTTCATATTCTTTGTCATCTCTGGGTTCCTGATCACCCATCGCGAAATGGGTCGCTGGGGTTCGCTGGAGCGCATCAATGTGAGCGACTTCTACGCTCGGCGCTTTGCTCGAATCGCGCCCTGTCTTGTCCTTCTGGTGGCTGTGTTGAGCGGCCTACACGTGGCAGGGGCCCGTTACTACGTCATCGAACGACCCGAGCAGTCGTTGGCTGGCGCAATCGTGTCGGCTCTAGGGTTTCATCTCAACTGGTATGAGGGAAAAACCGGATATCTACCCGGCGGCTGGGATGTGTTGTGGTCCTTGTCGGTCGAGGAAGTGTTCTATTTGGGCTTTCCGCTGCTCTGCCTGGCGGTACGAAGTCAACGCGTGCTCGTGGTGTCATTGTTCACTCTTGCGATCTCGTTGCCATTCACTCACGCCAGTTTGAGCGACAATGCCATCTGGCAGGAAAAGGCCTATTTGCCAGGGATTGCCGCTATCGCGGTTGGCGTGCTCACAGCTTTTGGCGTGGGCTCTCGCGGGCCTCCGAATAGCTCTGCGGTGAGGGTTGCGTTTTTCATCGGCCTGGTAGGGATGGTAGCGGTTCTATTCCTGGAGAAGCCGCTGTGGCGGTTCCTCAAAGATGGAACGCTTCTGCTGTTGACGGCCTCCACGGGACTTTGGGTCGCGGCCTGTCACTGGATTCAGGCCCGGAAACCATCGCCGGGTAGCCCAGCTCTCAGTTGGCTGAGATCGTGGGGACGCTTGAGCTATGAAATTTATCTGACTCACATGTTTGTCGTGTTCGGTGTGCTCTGGGCTTTTCACCACTTCGGCTCCGACATGAGCCTCGGCTACATGTGGTACCTTCCGGCGTTGGCCCTGACGTGGCTGCTTGGCAAGGCGGTCGAGCGTTTCATCTCGTTGCCGAGCGAGCGTGCCTTTCGGAAGCTGATCCAACGAGGTTATGGTAAAGCCGCTGCAATGGGCGATCGCCTTCTGAACCCCTCCAATAGCGGGCGGGTAACGTGAGCCTTCGGAGGTCCCGGGTGCCCGCTTTCCACTCGACCTCTTTCGCAGTTTCCCGGTTCATTCCTCCTCACCGCCAGGCGCGGAGGGTGCTCGAAGTCGGCTGTGGGAGCGGAGGGCTCGCTCAGCGACTGATCGCGGACGGCATGCCGCTCGTCGCCATCGACCCCTCCGAGAAGGCGATCGCGCGAGCCCGCAAGCGGGGCGTGCCCGCGGAGCAGGTGGACTTCCTCACCTTCAGGGGAGGGCCCTTCGACGCCCTGCTCTTCACCCGATCCCTGCATCACATCTCGCCTCTCCCGGACGCGGTTGCCCACGCGCATGCGCTCCTCGCGCCGGGCGGAGTGCTCGTCTGCGACGAGTTCGCGGTCGACGCGATCGATCCGGCCACCGCGGCGTGGTTCTACGATCTCCAGGCGGTGCTGGAAGCGGCAGGCTCGCTCGAACCTGACCAGCACGAGCTGAAGCACGGCGCGAACCAGCTCGGCGCGAACCAGCTCGGCGCGAACCAGCTCGGCGAACACAGGCTCGGCGCGAACCAGCTCGGCGCGAACCAGCTCGGCGAACACAAGCTCGGCGCACCGCAGCCGGATCCTGTCGAGCGCTGGCGCCTACGCCACGCGCACCACGACGAACCGCTTCACAGCGCGGGGGCGATGCTCGACGCCCTCTCCAAGCGGTTCTCGATCTCCCGCGTCGAACGACTTCCCTATCTGCACCGGTACCTCTCGGATCGCCTCCCGGGGGACGAGCGCGGCGCCGGGTTGTTCCGCGTGCTGCGTGAGCAGGAGCGGCTGCGCGTCGAGCAGAAGATCCTCGCGCCCATCGGGCTCCGGATCATCGCTACCCGCTCGTGACACTCCCCGGGCCAAGGCCCGGGGCTTCATGGCCTGTCGCTGCGCGGTTCACTTCGGCGCCCAACACCACCCCCACCCGCGAACCGCTCCGCTCGGGCGGAATCGAGCAAGCTCGATTCATGCGGATGAGGGGGTCCTCGTTGGGCCCCCCTCAATACACCCCCGGCTTATATCCCTGGGGCAAGCCCCAGGCGTTTACGCCTCTTGGACTAATCGCAATGCCGGTCAGTAGATTTTGGGACGGAGTGTCGGTCAAGGCCGCGGAACGGATTGGCGTTGTGTCCAGGGCTGTCTTACGTGAGGTGATTGTCAATGAGCCTGACAATGGCTCAAGTAACACCGAGGAGCAGCTCGTCGATAAACACTCACGCATCGGGGTTTAGTCGAGTGGGTGCGACAACAATCATTCTGGAGGTTCTCATGCCGCTCGTAGGCAGGCCACTACCCGTCCCCGTCACCTTCATGTCGCGCCCCCCTTCACTGCTACCAGTGCGACACGCGCATCGTCCCGTGGTGGACCTCCGGGCGGCCAATATGTTGCGAACCGGCCTTCCCGCCAGGGGGAGCCTGGGCCTGGAAGAGATAGTGCCGGCGTTAGCCCCACTTTGGAGTCTTAGCGCTTCGCTCAGAGCTCCCTACGTCGCGACGGTACTGCAGGGTAGGCCCGGGCAATTGACGAATCGCCTGACCGAATCGGCGGCATGGTACCTCCTCGACTGGACCTGGGGCGGTTATGCGCCTCGAGAAGGGGTGACAGACGCGATTAGGACCTTGGCGACGAGGCTCGGACTCAAGCCACCATCCACCGGGCACAGCTCGAGGTCAGACTTCTAGGGACAAGGGTGAGGTGCGGCGGACGTCGAGCGTCTTTTGTCTACCCGGGTGCTATCGAGCTGGTCGAAGAGGTACTCCGTAACCTGAGGCG
>JBQTKE010000748.1:0-4235 GCA_052386435.1 Myxococcaceae bacterium | reverse complement strand
AGCGATTGCGACGAACGCGCGCCACAGGCTCACGACCGACAAAGTCACGTGGTCCGCGCGCAGCAGCCCCAGGCAGAGCAGGGTCAGCATGCCCAGCGCGCCGGCCGCCGCGGGAGAGATCCGCAGGTTCGCGTGCAAGCGCGGGCGAGACGCCGCCAAGCCCAGGGTCACGACAGTGGTGGCGTACGCGGTGAGCTCGTGCATTGAAGTGAGCCATTGTCGTACACGAGATGCTCGCGCGACAAGGCGGCGTGCGTTCGTTGCGGGACCTCACCATCCTCGCCCCAGCGAGCTCCTTCGCGACTTGGCCATGCCGCAACCTCTGCTTCTCGATAAGGGGCGGCCAGGTCGGGAAGAGGGGGCCGCATGTGGAAGGCACGGCGTGCCCGGCGCACGTCGCTAAACCTCGCAATCAAGGCTTAGCATTGAACGCATTCCTGCGCGCGTGCGGAGCCCCACCCAGATGATGCGTCCAAAGGATTCCGCTTCAGGGTTCGCAGCGCACCCACCTGGTCCGCTCGTTCTCGACCCAGCAACCTTACTGCCGCCCTTGAGCAGCGTCGTCCACGACGTGCGCTCGATGATGGAGATCAACGGATACTTGGGCCTGCTGCTGGTCGATCTGGAACCTCTTTCGGAGATCGAGTCGGAGTGTGGCCCCGACGTCTACAACCTCCTCATCAAAGAGATCTGCGCGGAGCTGGGGCGGATTCGCCACGAGACGATGCGAGTGGGCGACCTGCTCTGCAGCGTGCGTCCGTTGGGCGAACAGGTGGCGATTTTTCTCGACCGACCGCGCGGGGCCACAGCGTTGAGCCCCGCTGCGCTCGAAGCCGTCGCGGATCGCGTCTGGCTGACCTTGGCGCCGAGGGTGCTCGAGCTGACGCGGCCCTACGGGATGAAGGGGCGGGTGAAGCTGGGCTACGCGCTGGCGCTGCCCAACCCAATGATTCAGATGGAGCGGATCATCTACCGCGCGGTGGACCACGCGCAGCAGATGGCCTCCGATTACTCGCGGCGAATGAGCGGTCGGGCGCGTGAGCGGCTCCGCGATCTCATCGTGCAGAAGCAGCTCTCACCGTTCTACCAGCCCATTCTCCAGATGGAGGGGAACCGGGTTCAGGCGTACGAGGCGTTGATCCGCGGCCCTCAAGGCAGCGAGTTCTTCACGCCGGCCATGCTCTTCAATCTGGCCTCGCACGCGGATCTCGTCGGAGAGCTGGACCGCGCGTGCTGTGAGTCGGTGCTCAACCAGCTCACCAGCGTCCCGCGCAACGCGCTGCTCTTCGCCAACGTGCTCCCCACGTTGATCAACGATCCGGATTTCCGCGCGCGCATGTTGCAACGTACCCACGCTCCCGGAATGGATCCGTCGCGCCTGGTGCTGGAGCTCAACGAAGGCGTCGCGATTCGCAGCTACGACGTGCTCTCCCACGGCATTGATGAGCTGCGCGCGGGCGGTATCCGCGTGGCCGTGGACGACCTGGGTGCGGGGTACGCGAACCTCGATTACGTGGTGCGGCTCAAGCCCGACTTCCTCAAGCTGGACATCTCGTTGATCCGCGGGGTGCACGAGAGCTCCGTGAAGCGCGCGCTGATCGCCAGCATGGTCGAGGTAGGCCGCGCGGTTGGGGCCACGGTCATCGCGGAGGGCATCGAAGCCCGCGAAGAGCGAGACACGCTGGTCGCGTTGGGGGTGGGCTGGGGACAAGGTTACTTGTTCGCCAAGCCGGCGCCGCACTTCGCCACCCCTGCTGCAATGGACTAAAGCGGTCATCCCCGGGCAAGATTCGCCCGTCCGATGATTCAGATGTTCCACGTCACCAAGGCGTACCCGGGCGACCCGCCGTCCTTGTCCGACATCAACCTCAATGTCGAGAAGGGCGAGTTCGTCTTCCTCACCGGTCCCTCCGGCGCGGGGAAGACCACGCTGCTCAAGCTGATCTTTTCGGCGGAGGAGGCGACGCGCGGACAGATTCTGGTGGGTGGTCGCAACATCGCGCGCATTCGCGAGTCGGCGATTCCGTATCTGCGTCGAAACATCGGCGTGGTGTTTCAAGACTTCAAGCTGCTGCCCAACCGCACGGTCGAAGACAACGTGGCGTTCACCCTGGACGTCCTGGGCGTGCCGAGGGCCGAAGGGCGGGAGCAAGTCCACCGGATGCTCAAGCTGGTGGGGCTGGAGCACAAGGCGCGCTCCCTTCCGCTCCGGCTCTCCGGCGGGGAACAACAGCGCGTGGTGATTGCGCGGGCGCTGGTCAACGATCCCACGATTCTTCTAGCCGACGAGCCGACGGGAAATCTGGATCCGGCGCTGACGGTCGAGATCATGGACCTGCTCTGCGACGTGAACGTGCGCGGGACGACGGTGGTGGTCGCGACCCACGACTCGACGATTCTCGAGCGCTACCACAAACGCACAGTGCGGCTGGAGCGCGGGTCGATCGTCGCTGATGAGAATGGGCCCAAGGCGGCGCGACGGATGGTCCAAGGATGAGCGTGCTCGCGAAGTCCGCCTACTTTTGGCGATCCGCGAGGCACGGGCTGCAAGCATCTCCCTTCGTTCACTTCATCGCGGTCATCACCCTTGCGATCGCGCTCTTCACCGCGGGCTTGCTGCGGGGCGGGCTGTCGGTGGTGGACGCGGCGCTTCAGCAGTTGGGTGGAGAGATCGAAGTCACCGCGTATCTCGACGACTCGGTGACTCCGGGACAAGCAACGGCGCTGGCGGGCAAGTGGTCTTCCCAGGCGCAGGTGCGGGTGGTGGCGCCGGACGAGGCGTTGAGTCGCTTGGCCTGGGAGCTGGGAGATCTGGGCGCGGTGTTCGCGCAGCTGCCCAAAAACCCGCTGCCGCGATCGCTTGAGCTCAGGTTGCCGCCACAGGCACGCAGCAGGGAAGGGTTGAGGGCGATGGCGACCGCCCTTCGCGCCGAACCGGGCGTGACCGCGGTGGACTACGGCGAAGAGGCCGTCGATCGACTGACCGCGATCGCTCGGGCGCTCAAGTACGGGGGCTTGGTCGCCTTTCTGATCGCCGCCATCGCGACCACCATCATCGTCTCCGCGACGCTTCAGCTTGCCATCTACTCGCGGCGCGAAGAGATTGAGATTCAAAAGCTGGTAGGCGCCACGGATCGCTTCGTGAAGATTCCTTTTCTGATCGAGGGACTTTTTCAAGGCGTGATTGGAGCGCTGCTCGCGTTGGGCGTGCTCGCCGCATGTTCGGCATTTCTGGGCGGACCGTTGAGCGCGGCGTTCGCGTTTCTGCTCGGACCCGGAGGCGCACCGCCGTTGATCACGGGGACCTTGGTCGCGGAGCTGATGGGAGCAGGGTGTCTGCTTGGGCTCTTCGGCAGCTTCGTCGCGGTGGGGCGGTTCCTGCGGATATGACGCAAGGCGCGCGGAGGGCGGCCCTCGTGATGACGGCGCTCTTGGCCGCATCGCCGGTCATTGCCCAGGACGTCACCGAGCAACGCGCGGATCTCAAGCGGCGCATTGCCGACCGCCGCGCCGAATTGGAGGCGCTCAAATCGCAGAAGGTCGGCGTGCTGGAGCTGCTGGAGATCTCCGAGAAGATGGCGCTGGCATCGCGCAAGCGGGCTCAGCTGCTGGAAGGGGAGCTGCGCGCGATTCGGTTGAGAGTGGCGATCGCCGAACGCGACGAAGCGCTGGCGCGCGAAGAGGTCAACGCGGTGCTGGAAGAGCTCTCACCACGGCTCCAGGCGATGTACCGCATGCGCCGCCGCGCTCCGCTGGACACGCTGCTCTCGTCAGGTGACTTCGCTAGTCTGGTCTGGCGAGCGCGCGCGATGAAGACCTTGGTCGCTCGAGACGCCGAGCTGCTCGCTCAAGCGCGGTTGGCGGTCACCTTCGTGGAACGCTCGCGCAAGCAGGCTCAGAAGCTGCGGGGTTGGATGGCCACGCGGTTGGAGTCGCTGCGAGGTGAGACGGGCCAGGCGGAGGTGCGCCGGTTGGAGTTCGTGGATCTGCTCAGCTATGTGAAGGCGGAGGCCGTTCAGTCCTCGCGGGTCATCAAAGAGCTGGAGCGCGCGGAACGGCAGCTCAGCTCGTTGATCACGGAGATGGAGAGCACGGTCTCCACCTCTGGCTTCGGGGCGCTGCGCGGCAAGCTGTCGCTGCCGACCCACGGCGTGATGGAGGTGGGCTTTGGCAAAGTGGTGAACCCGCGCTTCAACACGGTGACGGTGCAGAAAGGGGTGGATATCCGCGCCCCC
>JBQTKE010000747.1:0-2650 GCA_052386435.1 Myxococcaceae bacterium | reverse complement strand
ATCAGAAGGGGCGCAACACCAAGGAGAACATGGCGCGGAACTTCGGCATGCCGCGCCCTGAGGGGTACCGCAAAGCGCGCCGGTTGATGGAGCTGGCGGAGCGTTTCGATCGCCCCATCCTGACCTTCATCGACACGCCCGGCGCGTACCCCGGCATTGGCGCGGAGGAGCGCGGCCAGGCGGAAGCGATCGCGGTGAACCTGGAAGTGATGAGCCGCCTGGAGGTCCCCATCGTCACTGCGGTGATCGGTGAAGGCGGCTCCGGCGGAGCGCTGGCCATTGGCGTCGCCAACCGCGTGTTGATGATGGAGAACAGCATCTATTCCGTGATCAGCCCGGAAGCGTGCTCGACGATTCTCTTCCGCGACTCGTCGAAGGCGGAGCGCGCAGCGGAGTCGCTGAAGCTGACCGCGAGCGATCGGCTGGAGATGAAGGTTATTGATGAGGTGATCACCGAGCCGGCAGGCGGCGCTCACCGCGACCCCAAGAGAGCGGCGACCGATCTTGGCAAGGCGCTGCGCAAGCACCTGGAAGAGCTCACGCAGATGTCCAGGTCCGCGCTGCTCGAAGATCGCTACGCCAAATTTCGCGCGCTCGGCGTGTTCTCAGGGAAGTAGAGGTCTCCGCGCATGCGCCCCTTGGTTCCCAGCTACATCGAGACGTTGGCCCCGTACGTCCCCGGCAAGCCGATTGAGGAGACCGAACGCGAGTACGGCATCACCGGTGTCATCAAGCTGGCTTCCAATGAGAACCCGCTCGGCCCGTCGCCCCTCGCGTTGGAGGCGATGGAGGCCGCGGCTCGGAAGGTTCATCTGTATCCGGACGGGGCGAGCTACTACCTGGTCCGCCGCATCGCGCGGTTTCTCAGTGTCCCTGCCGAGCAGATCTTCGTGGGACATGGATCGAACGAGATCATCGAGCTCATCATCCGGACGTTCACCACCCAAGAGGACGAGGTGCTGCTCTGCAAGGGCTCCTTCCTCATGTATAAGGTCGCCATCCAGTCACACGGCCGGAAGTTCGTGGAAGTGCCGATGGCCGAGGGCTTTCGCTACGACCTGAAAGCCATGACTGCCGCGCTTACGCCGAAGACCCGCGTGGTGTTCCTGGCGAACCCGGACAATCCGACCGGGACCGCGTTCAGCAAGAGCGAGCTGGAAGGGTTTCTCGCCAAGGTGTCGCCTGAGACGCTGGTGGTGCTGGACGAGGCGTACTTCGAATACGTCGACTGGGCGGAGTATCCGAACGGACTCGACTACTTGAAGAAGCACCCGAACCTGATCGTCTTGCGTACCTTTAGCAAGATTTACGGGCTGGCCGGCGTGCGCCTGGGTCACGGGGTGATGGATCCGAATCTGGTCAAGTACCTGAACCGGACGCGGATGCCGTTCAACCTGACCTCGATCGCGCAGGCCGCGGGTGTGGCCGCACTGGATGATGTCGAGCATGTGCGGTCGACGAAAGAGCTGACGATTCACGGTCTGCGTTACGTGGAGCGGGAGCTGCGCAAGCTCAACGTGACGGTCCCCACCAGCAACACCAACTTCGTCTTCGCTGACTTCGGCCAGCCCGCGGCCCCTATCTATGAAGCGCTGCTGCGTAAGGGCGTAATCACGCGTCCCGTGCCGGGTTATGGCTTCCCCAACGCGCTGCGGATCTCGATCGGCCTGCGCGCGCACAACGAGCGGCTGGTCAGCGCGCTTCGGGAGATTCTGTCGTGACCGCACGTCCACTCATTGTCGCCATTGATGGTCCCGCTGGAGCCGGGAAGTCCACCGTCTCCAAGATTCTCGCCCGCCGTCTGGGGTTTTCGCTCGTCGACACCGGCGCGATCTACCGCTGCGTGGCGCTGATGGCGACGCGGGAGGGCATCTCGTTCGACGACGACGCGAAGCTGGAGATGCTGCTCTCACGCATTCAGGTCTCGTTCAAAGTCGTGGGCGAAGAGAACCACGTCTTCCTGCAGAGCGAGGACGTGTCAGGGCTGATCCGCACCCCTGAGATCTCGATGGGGGCGTCGAAAGTCTCCAGCCGTCCAGTAGTGCGCCAAGGACTGCTCGCGCTGCAGCGGCGTCTGGCGCTGGCCACGACCCAAGGCGCGATCCTGGAGGGACGCGACATTGGGACCGTGGTGTTTCCGGACGCGGATGCCAAGTTCTACCTCGACGCCAACCCAGACACGCGAGCGCGCCGACGTTTTGAAGAGCTGTTTCAGAAGGGCGTGGAGAGCTCGCTGCCGGATGTGCTCGCGGATCAGACCAAGCGCGACAAGGACGACTCGTCGCGAGAGGTCGCGCCGCTCAAGCCCGCGGACGACGCGCACCACGTCGATTCTTCCTCGATGCCACTGTCCGAGGTCGTGACGTTCATTGAGAAGAAGATCCGCGCTCAGATTGGGGCGCGCTGAAACCCAGCGATCGAAGCATTGAAGGAAGCCGGTCTTGGTTTCGCGGCCGGCGAACTGAAGCCTCGGTGCGCAGGGGGTGAGCCAAGACCCTCACTTTGGTGGGTTGGCGACGAGGGTCTCCAGCCGCCCGACGGCTTTCTCGATGACGTTCATCGAGGGGCCGAAGGAGAAGCGGACGTGGTTCTTAAAACGCGATCCTCGGTGCGCGCTGCGGCGCTTTCCGGGATTCACGTCGAAGAATTC
>JBQTKE010000746.1:0-1845 GCA_052386435.1 Myxococcaceae bacterium | reverse complement strand
CATGCGCAAGCTGCTGCACGCCGTCTACAGCGTCGCGAAGCACAAGAAACCTTTCGTTCCTCGCCTCGAGGCCACCACGTGAAAATTGTGAAAAAACCCCTTGCTGGGCAAGACGGAATCTCACCGCTACGGGTCCGGCACTCATTGAGCTGCGCGACGGGATAGCGCGCGATCTGACGGCCAACTACGCGCTCAGGAACAAGCACTCGGTGAAGTTGACCAACGCCTTTCGCGTGGCGGCTCGCATCCGGTTGGTTGCCTTCAACGAACAGGTCGGGGCTGCCTCTGACGCGCCAGCATGTGGCAGTGTCATGACGGTGACCTTCTCTCGCGTCGGATTCAACAAGAGGCGCGACTTGGCCCTCGTCAGCGTCCAAGGCAGTTCCGGGCGTTTCGGGTGGGGGACGACGCTCCTTCTCGAGAAGAAGAACGTTTGGCGAATTAAGGAAGAGCTCGGTCCCAGTTGGGTGAGCCAACGCTGGAACGCTTCGAGCTGCGCTGCGGTTTGACGAGAGGCCCGCCTGATCTCGAATCCTCTGGCATCAAGGCGGCCACGTCAGAACCAGCGCAGGCCGCCGAGCTGCTCGGCCGCGGCGTGAAGGCCGGTCGTAGCGGTGGCAGCAGGGGCAGCGAGGAAGCCACTTAGCGGTGGCGCGGGCGACAGCGAGTCTGGTAGCTCAGAACCGACGAGGGGGTTGGTGCGGTGAATCCGTAGAGAGGCCAACGGCTCGCTCCACGGTAGGCAATCGTCCTCTCTCTCTCCCTTGTGGCGATGTCGATCGCGAAGACGGCGTGATCGGGTGCGACGGTCGCGCCGACGAGTGTGGCCTGAGAGACCGCGAATGCTTATCCACACCAGGCCTTCTGTAGGTCGTGTTCCTCACCCGAGATGCGGAAGACGCGCTTGCCGGAGGGGTCACCGCTGGAAGAGTGAGAGCTCCCAGAGTCCGCGGATCGGCTCAGCGCCATCTGTAGAGTTGAGGCTCAGTCGGACACGGGTGAAGGTGTCCGTCGAGGCGACGGGCAGCTCGACGAAGATGTATTCGAGGGTGCTGACATACCAGAACTCGTGGCGACCTTCCGGGACGGTGTGCACGGCAACGGTTGACCAGACGCTGCCGTCGGTAGAGCCCTCCACCTTGAGGGTGACTGGCGGGAGCGTCCCCTGGTCCAAGGCGCCGCTTTCGGCGGCGTAGGTGTATTCGGGCCTCCGGAAGAATTCGAAACCGCGGATGAGGATCGACCGCAACGCTGTGGGCTGGGTGAGCTGGAAGGTCAGGGCGGACCGCGCCAACGACTCTTCGGGGAAGTACCATTCGGGGGGGGACCCTTCAGGGGCAGAGAGGATGCCGTCGGTCGCTGGGCACGTTCCGCCGTCCTTGAACCAGTCACAGGCAGCGCCGCGGCTCACTGGCACGCGAGGAGCGCCCGCTTCGACGGGGGCGGGCCGGCTGCTGGCGGTGGCGATGAGCGTCGCGGTGGGGGCGTTGAAGCCACTGCCCACCGCGACGCCGTAGCCTCTCAGCGCTCCGAACGCGGAGACGTCGGTGATGTCCTCGAGCAACTCATCCCGGAGCGCCACGGTCCCACCGTCCAACGGCTGGCGCCAGATGGTCTTGCCTCCGGTCCGCAGCTCCAAGTGGTACCGGGAGATGAACCCAGTCTGCTCGGTTCCTCGATGATTGAAGACGTCGGGATCCACACCGGACGCCGGGAGGGTCCAGGGCGAGGCGGGCGGTGGCGCTTCGGAGTGGATCAAGACCCCGCCATCGACGCGCACGGAGGCGAAGGCCTCGTCCCACCGGAGCAGACACGGAATTTCGAGATCTTTGCTCTTCCCAGCGA
>JBQTKE010000745.1:0-15606 GCA_052386435.1 Myxococcaceae bacterium | reverse complement strand
TCCTGGACGCGTTGGGCACCGACGCGAAGCTGCTCCGCGTGGAGCGGACCTTCCCGAAGATCGACGCGCTCAACCGCGACGAGGTGAAGGCCGCCGTGCGCGCGAACATCACCACGGACGTGGCGCGGCTGGGTGGCTTGAAGCAGTTAATGACGCCGCTGCCGGAGAACTTCGCCAGCCAGGTCGAGCAGCGCTTCGGAGAGATCTCCGCCTCGCCGCTCTTCCGTTCCGGCCAGGGACCGGGAGGCGAGTACAGCTTCACCGACGCGGAGCTGGCGTCGATGAAGGAGACCGTGAAGCGCTTCAGCAAGCTGGTGGACAGCAGCTACCGCCAGGCCGAGCTGACCATGTTCTCACCGTCTCCCGGGTTCACGATCAGCGCCAACGGCGCGTTCGCCTCCACGCCCGGACGGGTGCTGGCTGCCGGCCCGCTTGCGGAGGAGCTGGTGGACCTCGCCACCGAGCGCGCCGCGGCCGTGCTCTTCGCCGTTGAAGGAACGGTTGAGGCCACCGTGGCCGTGCGTGACATGCAGGGCGCCCTCACCAAGAAGGTCGTGAGCCTGCCCAAGTTCCGCCACCCGCAGCAGACCCGCCTCGCGGGTGCGCGCGTCTTGAGCAGCATCAAGGGCGAGTCCGTGACCCTCGGAGCCGTGCAGAAGCGCAAGCTGCGCACCCAGCTAAGCGACCTGCTCGCGAAGACCCTCGGCACCACGCTCAGCACCATCGACCTCGAGGGTTCTGACCCCGTGGCCGCGAAGTGGGTCGTCGAGAACCGCAGCATCGAAGGCCTGCTCCAAGGCTTCTAACGGGGTCAGGCTTTACACTCTTACACTCTGCGGTTTCCGCAGAGTGTGAGTCGAATCAAGGTCGGCCCTCTGGCGCGTTGCCCGGGGGCCGAGTCCGCTGCCTCAACGAGAGCAGCCAGTCGAAGATCCGTTTCACTGGCGCGCGCTGTGAGTGGATTCGACAGACGCTGGAGCAGGACGCGCTCAACGCGCAAGCTCGACTGATGGAAGAGCTGTGACAGCACGCGGCGGCTGGTTGAAGAGCCGTGACAGCGCAAGTTCTTCTGATGGAAGAGCTGTGACAGCGCGCGGCGGCTGGTGCAGCCGCCGCGGGTACTGAGCGCTTCGACTCGTTGGCTGCGCTACGAGTCGCGCGGCTGATACAAGCGCCGCATGGAAACACGAGAGGTCTCGTTCTTCAGCGAAGGCGTTCCGATCAGAGGCGTGCTGCGTCTCCCCGCGAAGCGCGAAGACAAACTCCCCGCGGTGGTGCTGTGCGTCGGCTTCAGTTTGGTGAAGGAGGTCTGGCTCGTCCCCTTCGCGGAAGCGTTCGCCGCCGCCGGTTATGCCGCGCTGTTGATTGACTACCGAGGCTTTGGAGAGTCGGGCGGTGAGGTGAGAAACCGCCTCGTCCCTCAGCAGCAAGTGGAAGACGTCCGCAACGCGCTGACCTATCTGCAGACCCTGCCTGAGGTGGCGGAAGATCGGCTCGCCGTGTTCGGCATCTCGCTCGGCGCGTCGGTGGCGCTGGGGGCGGCGGGAGTTGATCCGCGCGTGAAGGCGCTGAGCTTCGTCGCGGGTCCGTCGGACCTCAAACGCGTCTGGACCTCGTTCCAAGGTTTTCCGTCGTTCAACGAGAAGGTCCAAGCCGCGCAGCGGAAGTTCGTCGCCACCGGCGAAGTCACGTACGCCAAGGTGTCGCGCCTGCTCTCAAGTGATCCAGAGACGTGCGCAAAGATCGAAGCCGAGCACACGCGTTTTCCACGCTGGCGGCCGGAGGTGACGTTCGAATCGCTTGCGTCGCTCTTCGAGTTTCAACCCGAAGAGGTTGCCGCGGGGTGCCGCGCCAGTCTGTTCCTCTATCCCGCCGCGGATGAGTTGATCTCGCGCTTCGAAGCCGTCGCCGCCTGGAACCGTGCGCGCGAGCCGAAAAGGCTGATTGCTCTGGAAGGCCTCAAGCACGTCGACGTCTATGGTCTGGGACCCGGGTTTCAGCCCGTAGTGGACCAGACGCTCGCGTTCTTCCGCGACCACGTTTGAGCGGACGTTCAAAACAATCGTCCGAATCGCGCGTCTTTAACGGGCTACTCACCGGCTGAGCCCCCAGAGATCAGTCCCCGATCCGCTGCGTCCCGCCGCCGCTGGCCCAGTCCGGGCGTGCCGCCAGCTCCTACGTGAGTGCTCTTGGCCTGCGCGACGAACGCATCGTCCGGCTGCGAATAGAGGGAGCCACCCGCAGCTTGGTTCATCACGCGGGCGGCGTCTTACCTGGCAACACAGCGCGCCCCGGCTTGGTGACTCGCTCTTCCCGGCGGCGAGCCAATGCCCGCTCGCGTTCTCTTGGTGAGGCGACGCAGACCCATGCGGGATGGCGGACTCCAGGCGTGCGACCGTGGTCCAGCTTGTGACCGAGGCCCAAAAGCGTGACCGTGGGCACTGTATTGGGTCCGGGGGGACTTCATGCAGACGCCGGAAGGACAGACTGGGCCCAGCGCCGCCGCTGAACGAATTTCCGCCGCGGAAGATGCGCTCCACCACCACCGAGGAGGCGCGTTACTCGCCGCTTGGGAGCGCGAGATGCGCAAGGTTCAGCGCACGGTGCTGCCGGAGCCCACGCGTCAACGCGAGCAGAGCCGCGGGGTGGTGGACCTTCTCGTTCAAGAGCTGGATGGCCACGGTCGAGTGGAAGATGTCTCCGACCGCGGCTTCGATCTCTGCGCGATGGTGCTGGACTATTCGGCGCTGCGGCGCGCGTCGATCGAGATTCTGATCGGCGAAAAAGAAGCCGCGCGGATCGCCCAGGTCCACGCGCACATCGACGCGGAGCTTTTGGGCAAGCTGCGTCACTTTCTGGAATCGCGCGAAGAGGCACTCAACGCGCTCCATCTCGCGCGCACCCGCTTCAACGAAGACGCCGCGCCCATCCTGCGCGTGCTGCTGGACGCGTGCGAGAGTGTCGACAGCGCCTCGCTCTTTGTTCCGCATGGCGACGGTTGTCGTCTCGCCTCCACCGTGGGCGCGGGGCTCAACGAGCCGCCGGTCGCTTCGGGCTCCGCGGTGGAGCGGTCGCTGCGTTCAGGAGCTCCGGTGGAGCGGCGCCTCACAGGCGGACCGCAGAGTGACTGGGTGCCCTCGGGCACGAAGGCGATCTACTGCGTGCCGCTTCGCCACGGCGATCAGGTTCTCGGCGTGCTTCAAGTCGCGTCGAAAAGTCAGAGCGCCTTCGGCAAGGAGGATCGCTTCTTCTTCTGGCGCGTGGAGGAGACGCTCTCCGGGGCGCTGGGCTACGCGCAACAACAACGTCTGCAAGCAGAGGCACAACGTCAGCTGGAGCAGGCGTTGGCCCGTGTGGATTCGCTGCTCGCCGCGTCGCCTTGTGGAATCGCGTTCCTCGACACCGAGCTCAACTTCCTCCGCGTCAACGGGACGCTGGCGCAGCTGACCAACACGTCTTTGGAAAGCATGGTCGGCCGCAACGTCCAGGAGGTCACCGCCCCGGCGCTGTTAGAGAAGGTGCTCCCCATCATGCGCGAGGTGCTGCAAACCCGCGAACGCGCCAACCGCGTTCAGCTCACCGTCCACGGCCCGCGCCGCTACGCCGCGGATTTCTATCCGGTCATCACGCGCGAGCAGGAGCTGCTGGGCTTGGGCGTGATGGTGGTGGACGAGACGGAGTGGCTCACGGAAGAGGATTCGCTGCGTGAGCTGCTCCAGCTGCGCGAGACGTTCGTGGGCATTGTCAGTCACGATCTGCGCAATCCGCTGCAGAACGTGCTGGTGGGATTGGAGCGGCTGTCGCTCGCGGACTTGACGCCCAACCTGTTGCAGACCCTGCGGCGGGCGCAACGCAACGCTCGGCGCATGGAGCACATGATCCGCGATCTGCAAGAGCTCACGCGTGCCCAGCGAGCGGGCGGCATCACCATTCGGCCGGAGTGGATGGATCTCACCGTGCTGTCGGAGACGGTGATTGACGAGATGCGCAGCCTCTACCCGACAGTGAGCTTTGAGCTCTCAGGCATAGGCGACACCCGCGGAGAATGGGACGGCGAACGGCTGACTCAGTTGCTGGTCAATCTCCTCAGCAACGCCACCGACTACGCGCCGGTGGACGCGCCGGTCGCTGTGAGCGTCGAGGGCTTGAAAGATCGCGTCCGCCTGCACGTGGAAAACCACGGCGAGGCGATCAACGAGAAACAGCTCAAGGTGCTCTTTGACCCCTTTCAGCGCTCCAGCCGCAGCGGCATGCGCGGACGTGGCGCGGGGCTGGGCCTGGGGCTCTACATCGTGAAGCAGATCGCCAACGCACACGGCGCGAACGTCGGTGTGAGCTGCCCACCTGGAAAGGTCCGCTTCACGGTGGACTTCCCTCGACGTTCCGCCGCGCAGTGACGCCGGCAGGCACACCAACGAACCAGCGGTCCCTCGGCGACCCTTTGGTGACCCGCAGTATCGAAGATGTCGAGGGAGCCGGGGCCAAGGTGTTCAACCCATTCAACTGCTGAAAGCTCAGGGAAGCGAGGAGATCGAGACGCTGGTCGCTCCAGCCAGCGCGGAGCTGGTCACGGCCTGCGGCGTGGTCCACGCGGTTCCAAAGAACCGCGCGTGGTACACGCGGTAGTCGTCTCCAATAAACGCGAGCTCCGCGAGCGCGCCACCGACGCCGGGGCTCAACGCAGGTGACCCGCGCAGCGTCGCGTTCACGCCATCAAACGGAGTCCCCAGCGCCGTCGGCTGCGTCCAACTGCTGTTGCTGAAGCGGCTGGTGTAGAGAACGCCGTTGGTGCCGCGGTAAGCGAGCA
The DNA here is from genome assembly GCA_052386435.1 of Myxococcaceae bacterium. Taxonomy (GTDB): domain Bacteria; phylum Myxococcota; class Myxococcia; order Myxococcales; family Myxococcaceae; genus JBQTKE01. The sequence continues at coordinate 10,799 of JBQTKE010000745.1, read as the reverse complement.
GCGCGTCTCCCTGAGGCAACGCGACCAGCGCGACCGGCTCCACAGTCAGTCCATTGGGAACGGCCGCGGCGTCAGTCCACGTCACTCCAGTTCGCGTCTGCCAAAGGATCGCGCTGTCAGTCGCGCGCACGCTCAAGGCCATCAGCTCACGCGCTCCATTCAGCCGAACCAGAGAGGGAATCACGTTGAACGAAGCTCCACTCGCGATTTGAACTGCCGCGGCGAACACGCCCGCGTTGCGGTCCTGCGCGTAGAGATCATTCGCCTTGTCCCCGTTGATAAACACCACGGTGGCGTCAGTCCCACTTACGGCGAGCGTTGCAGGAACCGGCCCAAACGACTGCGTCTCCGGACCGCCGCTCATCACCGGCTGCGCAGAGGGATTCCACGCGGTTCCATCGAAGGCAGCGAAGTAGTGCTTGAAGTCTGTCCCCTGAAACACGACCTGACCGGACGAGACCGCGGGCAGCGCGCGGGTGGTGACAGCGGGCGCCACGTCCGCCAGCGCGCTCCACGCGCCATCATTCCAACGCGTGTACTGCAGCTTCTCCGTCCCCACGTCCGTGCTGGTCTGTCTCACCAGGCCAAGGGCTCCCGAGATCGCCACGCCGTCGCTTCGCCCAATCAACGTCGTCGCGTTCCAAGGAGTGCCCGGCACAAAGGTGGCCGCGAGAATCCCAGTGCCGCCTCCCGCGAGCAGCACGATATGTCCGCAAGTATTCGGACAGCTTCCACCGCAGTCGACGCCTGCTTCATTGCCATTGCGCACGCCGTCGGTGCACGTCGCGGCGATGCACGTCAGCCCGGTGCAAACGCCCGTGGCGCAATCAGGTCCCGCACCGCACGCGCGACCCACCACGCATTTCGAAGCACAGGCGCCGCCGCAGTCGACATCGGACTCACTGCCGTTCTTGATCCTGTCCGCGCAAGTCATCGATGGGACCTTGCACACGCGATCTTCACAGGAGGCTGTCACGCAATCTCGAGCATGCAGACAGCCTTTCCCAGTGACGCACTTCGCTGCGCAGCTTCCGCCGCAGTCCGCGTCCGTCTCGTCGCCGTTGCGCAGACCATCCGAACAGGTTGGACGAACGCAGACGTTTCCCGCGCAGCGGCCCTGCAGACAGTCGCGGTGTTCGCGGCAGAGCTTGCCGTCGCCGCAGCCCAAACAGATGAGCCCGCCGCAATCCACGTCGGTCTCGTTGCCGTTCTTCACGGTGTCGCCGCAGCTCTGGCCCAAGCACACGCTGCTCTCGCAGAGCGCGCTGTAGCAGTCGGTCCCGTCCGTGCACGCTTTGCCTTCAAGGCAGGCGGGACACCGCGACCCGCCGCAGTCGACATCCGTCTCATCTCCATTCTTCAACCGGTCGCCGCAGGTCGGCCCCGCGCAGCGACCGCCGAGACAGCTTTCTCTCGCGGCACACGCGGGCGAACAGGGTGACGGGTCGCTGCGGTTGCAACTCAGGAAGGAGAGGGACGCCGCTGAGAGCAGCCAAAAGGTCAGGAGGTGTCGCCGCATGGCGCGCACTGTACCCAAGCAGGTCGCCCTCTAACCACCCGGGCGCTGTCGCACGGGTCGCTGCGAGTCCTGCGTCAGTCAGCACTACCCCGACGCAGCGGAGATCCGACCGAGGGGACTTGAACTCAGAGGGCGGCGTGCAAAGGTTGCACGCTATGAACGCCCTGAAACTACTGATGGAAGACCACCGCACAGTGGACGCGCTCTTCAAGCGCTTCGAGCAGGCGGGTGACAACGCCCACCGAGAGAAGAAGCGGATCGCCGCTCGCATCATTAAGGAGTTGTCGATTCACGCTTCCATCGAAGAGCAGTTTCTCTATCCCGCCGCGCGCGACCGCGACCCGCGGCTGGATAATCAAGTGCTGGAGGCGCTGGAAGAGCACCACGTGGCGAAGTGGACATTGGATGAGCTGGAGCGCATGTCCGCGGAGGATGAGCGCTTCGACGCGAAGGTCACGGTGCTGATGGAGAGCATCCGTCACCACGTGGAAGAGGAGGAAGAGGAGCTCTTCCCCAAGCTGCAGAAGGTGATAGGCGAGGATGAGCTCGAAGCGCTGGGTGCGGTGATGGAGCAGGCCAAGAAGGTCGCGCCCACGCATCCCCACCCCATGGCGCCGGATACGCCGCCCGGCAACGTCATCGCTGGCGCGTTGGCGAGCGTGCTCGATTCCGGTCGTGACTTCGCGCGGACGTTGAAGTTGAGCGCGGCCAAGGCCGCGAAGACGGTCAGGTCCAATGCGCAGGACCGCCTTGCCCAGAGCGCCAAGGATGCGAAGAACGGCTTCGCCAAGCGCGCACGGGCTGCGAAGAAGCAGGTCGCGCGCCGCTCGACGTAAGCCAAGTCGGCGCAGGTGGGTGGTTGACACCAGCGCCTGTTCCGCGCGACAGAAGGAGCAAGCAATGCGTTCCGCTCCGTCCAGCTGGCTCACCTTCCTGCGCTCCTTCGCGCTGGTGGTGCTGCTTGGCCAGATGACGGGGCTGGCGCATTTCGGCGCGGAGTTGTTCGAGGGCGCGGTCGAAGAAGACTGCGGCTCCTGCAGCGACGAGGAGGACGGCGGCATGCCCTGCCCTCCCCAGTGTGGTGCCTGCCAGGGCGCCCACGGCGTGCGCGTCGCGGCTGCATTCGGAGGCGTGATCAGCCCGCCGCCGCGCGCGTCGACGCAAGCAACACGTCCTCTGCTCGCCGGTGCTCCGCCCGAAGCCCCGCTGCTCGACGGACTGTTCCGACCTCCCAGAGCCTGAAGACACCGTTCGTCTCGGTTGTCTCCTTCAAGCTCTGAGGTACGTCATGAAGCTCCCCGCCGCAGCGGCGACTTGTGCGCTGTTGCTCGTTCGTCCCAGCCACGCGGCGCCCTGCGCGCTGCTCGATACACCCCAAAGCGTCGTGGCCTGCGCGTTGGCGCAAAGTCCAAACCTGCGCGCCGCGCAGGCCCAGGTTCAGCTCGCCGAGGGCCAGCGGCTCACGGCTTCCGCGCTGTTTCCATCGCCGCCTGTGCTCGCGCTGACCGGCGCGGATCGCGCCACGTCCACCGCGCGCGATCTCAACGGCAGCGTCACGCTCAGCCAAGAGGTGAGCGTCGCTGGGCAGCGCGGGTTGAAGCTGGACGCGGCACAGGCAGATGTTCGAGTCGAGCAAGCGCACTTGGAACAAGCGCGACGTGATGTCTGTGCGCGCGCGCTGGTCGCGTGGGTGAAGGTTCTGGATGCCCGCGAACGGTTGGGCTTGGCGCGCGAGACCGCGCTGGTCGCCGAGCGGCTGCGAGCTCTCGCGCAGGCCCGAGCGCAGGAGCAGCTGGTGTCGGCGCTCGACGCACGACTCGCTGCCGCGGAAGCGGTGCGTCTGTCCGCGGAGAAGTTCGAAGCAGATCGCGCGGACCTGAGCGCTCGTCAGGAGTTGATGCAGGTGCTCGGGCTGGACGCGCCGCCCACGGTGCCGCCCCAGTCACGACTGAAAGGAGAGGGCATCAAGCTCCTTGAAGCAGCTGCCACGAGCGCACAGAGGCAGGCGTCCGCGCAGTTCGCGGGGACGGCGCCTCTCTTACGCGCCGCGGAGGCCTCACTCTCCGCGGCGCAGAGTCGGCTCTCATTGGCGCACCGCAAACGCGTTCCGTCTTTGACCTTCAGCGGCTTCGCGCAGCGCGACGGCTTTGCGGAGCGCGTGCTCGGTGTCGGCGTCTCCGCGCCGTTGCCGCTCTGGCCATGGCAGGGCGGAGAGGTTGCACAGGAGCGAGCACGGCTGGAGCAAGCTCGAGTCGAGAGCGAACAGCTTCGACGACAGCTGAGCGCGGCGCGCACGCAAGCTCGAGTGAATCTCGAAGCGGGCGAGGCAGAGTTGGCGCTCTTCTCCGCGGAGCTGATCTCCGGAGCCCGACAAGATCTCACCCACCTCACTCAGGCCTTGAGCGCGGGCCAGCTCTCATTACGCGACGCTCTGCTCGCCCAGCGAAGTCTGATTGATCTCCTGCAATCCGAACGCGCCGTTCGTCTCTCCGTCGCGGTCGCGCGCGTGGAGTGGCTGCACGCCGCGGGCTTCCCCTTTCCGGGAGCGCAGCCATGATACCCAAGGCAAGTGGAATCCTGCTGCTGCTGTGCCTCGCGTGCTCCTCAAAGAAACCCCAAGCGTCTCCGCCTGCGCCTGAGCCCGCGCATGAACACGAGGATGAGCGCGAACACCCAGGCCTCCCCGACAAAGTGAAGCTCCCCGCGGCGGTGATTGGCGCGGCGGGCATTCGAACCGCGGCGATTGAGACAGCCGTGCTGCCCGTGACGGTGGATCTCACCGGCGAGGTGTCCGCGGATCCCGACGCCTCCGCGCAGGTGAGCCTGCCGGTGGCCGTGCGCGTGGTGGAGGTTCATTTCAAAGAGGGCCAACGGGTCAAAGCAGGTGATGTGTTGGTGGTGGCGGAGTCGCCAGAGCTCGCACGGGCTCGGGCCGCGCTCAGTGGCGCGCAGGCGAAGGCACGCACCGCGGCCGCGAACGCGAAACGACTGGCGTCACTCGCGGAGAAGGGCTTGGCGGCGGGACAAGAGCTGAGCGCGGCGGCCGGAGAAGCAGAGAGCGCGGAAGCAGAAGAGCGCGCGGCGAGGCAGACCCTGACCGCGTTCGGCGCGATCGCGCAGAGCAAGTCCGCGCGGCTGTCCCTCACCGCGCCCATTGACGGCTTCGTGCTCTCGCGTGACGCCGTCGTCGGTCAGAACCTTCCGGCGGAGCACATGCTTGCCCGCATCGCCCGCTTCGAGCGCGCGTACTTTCTGGCGCGGGTCTTCGAGAAAGATCTCGGCCGGCTCAAACAAGGCGCGAGCGCGGAAGTTCGGCTCAACGCGTATCCCGACGAAGTCTTCGTAGGCACGGTCGAGACCGTGGGAAGACAGCTCGACGCCAGCGCGCGCACCGTCGTCGCGCGCATTCTCCTCACCGACGCGAACGATCGCCTGCGAGAAGGACTCTTCGGCACCGCGCGAATCGCGATGAACGAGGAAGCCACCGGACCCGCTCGCCCTGTCGTTCCGCTGGTGGCCGTCACGCAGATCGCCCGGCGCAACGTCGTCTTCGTGCAACAAGCCGACGGAGATTTCGAAGTCCATCCCGTAGAGCTGGGCCACTCCGCGGGAGGACGCGTCGAGGTCCTCTCCGGTCTGCGCGCTGGCGAACAAGTGGTGGTGGACGGCGTCTTCACCTTGAAGAGCGCGGTTCTGAAAGAGACCTTCGGCGAGGACGAGCACTGATGCTGGAGCTCCTCTCCTCCATCGTCCGGGCCTCCCTGCGCAACCGCCCCATGGTGCTGTTGGCGACCTTGCTGTTCTTCGCCATCGGACTGCGCGCCGCGTTCCTACTGCCGATGGACGCAGTGCCCGACGTCACCAACGTGCAAGTGCAGATCATCACCTCCGCGCCCGCGCTTTCGCCGGTGGAAGTGGAGCAGTACATCAGCGTGCCCGTAGAGCGCGCGATGGCGGGGCTGCCGCGCATGAACGAAGTGCGGTCGCTTTCGAAGTACGGCATCTCCGTCGTCACGCTCGGCTTTGAAGACGGCACCGACCTCTACTTCGCCCGCCAGCTCATTCTCGAGCGCATGGCGGAAGCAGAAGAGGCCGTGCCCAAGCAGTACGGGCGGCCAGAGATGGGCCCCATCGCCACGGGCTTAGGAGAGATCTTTCAGTTCACGGTCACCGGGGAAGGCCAGTCGCTGATGGCGCTCAAGGAAGTCTTGGATTGGGAGATCGCCCCGCAGCTGCGGATGGTCCCTGGCGTGATCGAGGTGAACAGCTTCGGCGGAGAGGCGAAGGAGTACCAAGTGGTGCTGGATCCGCACCGGCTCCAAGCCAGCGGGCTGTCAGTGCAGGAAGTCGTGGACGCGTTGGAGAGATCCAACGGCAACGCAGGCGGCGGCTACATCGAACGCAACCGCGAGCAGCTCGTGGTGGGCACCAGCGGCCAGGTGAAGGATCTGGAAGACCTGCGCGCGGTCGTCGTGGGTGCCACCGCGCAAGGCGTTCCCATCACCGTGGCGAGCATCGCGGACGTGCGCTTCGGCGCGCGCCTTCGTCGAGGCGCGGCATCGATGGACGGGAAGGGTGAAGTCGTCGTCGGCGTGGCGATGATGCTTCGAGGAGAGAACTCGCGCACCGTCGCCCAAGCCGTGAAACAGAAACTCGAAGAGCTGGCGCCCTCGATGCCCGAGGGGACGAAGGTCGTTCCGTTCTACGACCGAGCCGCGCTGGTGGACCGCACCCTGCGCACCGTGGGTAAGAACCTCGCCGAAGGCGCGTTGCTCGTTGTGCTGATGCTGCTCCTCTTGTTGGGCGACGTGCGCGCGGGGTTGATTGTCGCGCTCACCATTCCGCTCTCCATGCTCTTCGCGGTCACCGTGATGAGCGCCTTCGGCATGTCCGGAAACTTGATGAGCCTGGGTGCCATCGACTTCGGGCTCATCGTCGACGGCGCGGTGATCATCGTGGAGAACGCGGTGAGGCGGCTGAGCGAAGCGAGAGTGGCGCAAGGGCGCGCGCTCACCGACGAGGAGCGGGTGAACACCGTCGAGCGTGCGGCGGTCGAAGTGCGCGGCGCCAGCGTGTTCGGCGAATTGATCATCGCCACCGTCTATCTGCCGGTGCTCGCGCTGCAGGGAACCGAAGGCAAGCTGTTCCAGCCCATGGCGGTGACCGTGCTGCTCGCGTTGGCCGGGGCGTTCATCATCTCGCTCACCGTCATTCCTGTCCTCTCCAGCTATTTCCTCGTCCCCGCTGAACACCCGCGCGAGACCTGGTTGATGCGCGCCCTGCAGCGTGCGTACACGCCGATCTTCTCCAGAGCCTGGCGCCACCCCCGGGTGACGTTGGGCACCGGAGTGGTGCTGCTCGCCTTGGCCATCGCCGTCTTCGTGCGCTTAGGCGCGGAGTTCGTCCCGCAGCTGGATGAGGGAGATCTCCTCGTCGAAGCACGACGGCTTCCCGGCATCGCGCTGAGCGAATCGATCGCGACAGATCACCGGCTGCAGAGCTCCGCGTTGACCGTTCCAGAGGTGGCGCACGTCGTCTCGAAGACAGGCGCGCCGGATCTCGCAACGGATCCCATGGGCGTGGAGCAGACCGACGTCTACTTGCAGCTCAAGCCGCAGAACGAGTGGCGGGCGGGGATGCACAAAGAGGACGTGGGTGAAGCGATTCACCAAGCACTGGAGCGCGACGTTCCCGAAGTGGCGGGCGCGCTGTCGCAGCCCATTCAGATGCGCACCAACGAGCTCGTCGCGGGCGTGAAATCCGACGTCGCGGCGCACCTCTATGGACCAGACCTCGACATCCTGCAGACGCTCGCCGACAAAATGGGGGAGCGCTTGAGCAAAGTCGAAGGCGCCCGCGACGTGCGCGTCGAGCGGGGAGCAGGACTCGGGCACCTGCGCATCCAACCTGATCGCTCGAAATTGGCGCGCTACGGCCTGACCCTGGCGGACGTAAACCTGCTCACCGAGACCATCGCGGTGGGAAGACAAACTGGCCAGGTGTTCGAACAAGATCGCCGCTTCGCGCTGACTGTGAGAATGAACGACCACGCCGTGCGAGACCTGGAGTCCATCCGCTCACTGCCCTTGAAGGCGAGCTCCGGACAAGTCGTCCCGCTGGGAGACGTCGCGCAGGTCGAAGTGGAAGAGGGGCCCGCGGTGGTGAACCGAGAGAAGCAATCGCGCCGTCGCACCGTCGAGCTGAACGTCGAAGGTCGGGACCTCGTATCCGTGGTGCAAGCCGCGCAGAAGGCGCTGAGCCAGGATTTGAAGTTACCCGCCGGCTATCGAATCGAATGGGGAGGTCAGTTCCAAAACTACCTGCGCGCAAGGACGAGGCTCGCCTTCATCGTCCCCGTCGCGCTGGCGTTGATCTTCTTTTTCCTCTGGTTGGCCTTCCGGTCGTTCACTCCCGCGCTGCTCATTTTCGCCAACATCCCCTTCGCGGTGATTGGCGGAGTCTTCGCGCTCGCCGTGCGAGGCCTGCCCTTCAGCATCTCCGCCGGAGTTGGATTCATCGCGCTCTTTGGAGTCGCCGTGCTCAACGGCCTGGTCCTGGTGTCCTTCGCACGAGAGAGAGAAGCCCAGGGCGAGAGCGCCACCCAATCCATTCAAGAAGCCGCGCGGCTGAGATTGCGTCCCGTGCTGATGACCGCCCTCGTCGCCGCGCTGGGCTTCATCCCCATGGCGCTCTCCAGAGCACCCGGAAGCGAAGTGCAAAGACCACTGGCCACCGTGGTAATTGGGGGGCTGGTGAGCGCCACCGCGCTCACCCTGCTGCTCTTCCCCGTCCTTTACGGTCGGATCGCATCGAAAAGGAAAGACGAGCGCCACGCATGAAAACCTCCTCCTGATTGTCTTCGGCGCGGACTTCACCACTGAGACACAAGTCGAGCTCGACGCGCCGCCCGCGAAGGCGCGGAAGATGTGAAGCGTAGTTATCTGAACGGCGATACCCCTAGCTGCTCCACCAGGCGGTGAGCGCGTAGCGTTCGTGGTGCGACGGCAGCACCTCGTGCTCCAGCTGTTCGCTGAGAAAGACGACCAGCGTATTGAGCCGAGGAGAGACGTCTACCGGTTCGCGCGATTCCGGATGAAGACGGAGCGCGCCGCCGTGCTCGGGTCGCCACGCTTCATTCAAGTAATAGATCGCCGTGACGCGCCGGCCCTGTGCCCCGCGCAAGCTGTCGCGGTGACGTTGATAGAGCGCGCCCGGCTCTGTGTAGCGCGCGAGCTGAAGCTCGGTCCGATCCAGTCCGAGAAAGGCGAGCCCATTAAGGGACTGCTTGAGCCGCGCCAAGGCGTCGATCACGGGCCGCAGACCTTCCGGCGGGGTCTGAGCGTCGATCCAGATCCGTTCATCCCGCCGAACCCAAGCGACCTTCTGTTGCGCTCGGCCAATGCCTGCCGCCTCGAAGCCACTTAGAACACGCGCGCTGGCCGCGGCATGGCGGGCCATCGAATCGTCGATCCAGCGTTCGCGGACGAACCACCCGTCGCGTCCCAGCGCTTCGATCTCACCGACGCGCGCGTCCCGACTATTTGAGTCGACGCTGATCACGGTCGCGTCACGTCACTGGGGTCGAGTCCTGGTTCGCATCCTTCACCTGCATCCGCCCGCACCTGCATCCGCCCGCACCTGCATCCGCCCGGGCAGGGAGCGCAACCCAGCTCCTGCGCATGGGCGAGTGCGAACTTATGCTGTTGTAGGAAGCGCGTGTAGCCGCCGATGTCGGCGATCAGCAGCAGCAACTGATCAGGCATGGTCGCTCCGAAGACTCGCACGTCTTCCCGCGAAAGAATACGCGTGCGGGCTATCGCGGAGGTGGTATCGAGCGGGCCCATGTCGATTCCCCTTTGGTGTCTGCTTGGCTTCGCGGGTTGGAATGCAGCCAAGGCGTCGGCCTAAGGTCCGCTGCTGCGTTTGGTGGTCTGGGTGACAGTCGTTGTCATCGATCGGCTTTTAGAAGCTTCGGCTGCCATTTCATTGACCCACTCGTTCCAGCGATCTCCTGAGTGGCCTCTCACCCAACGAGCGACTGCCCCGGCCTCGACACACGCAGCACGCAAGGCGTGGCACGAGGTGAGATCCTTCGTCGGCAGGTAACTGCCATTGGCAATCTCCAGCGCGTAGCGCGAGTCGCTGACCAATTCGATGGGCCCCTTCCAATGCAGCCCGCGCGTAATCACTTCGCGCAGCCCTTCCAGCGCGGCCCTCAGCTCCATCTGGTTGTTCGTTGTTCTCACCGAGCGACCACTGCGAACGGCGATGACCTGGTCCTCCGACACCAGCGCGAACGCCCAGCCACCTGGTCTTCTGCCGGTAGGTCTGGTGGAGCCGTCGCAATAGATGCTGATCACCCGCGGAGCATGACACTAAGTTCTCGCAATGCTCCTGCTTTCTCTGCTGGTCACGGCTGGACTGAGCACGGTCCCCGACGAGAAGGTGAAAACGGCTCTGGCCCAGACACAGACGCTGCGGTTGCACTCGGAACGCTCGACGCTGACGCCCGGCGAGCAGACGGCGCTGTTCCATCTATTGAAAGTGGGCGCGCTCTTTCAGGAGCTCTACGAAGACCAGTGCCACCCCGACGCGGCGGCGATGCGGCGCAAGCTGGTCAAGTCGCCGAACGCCGATATTCAGTCGCTGTGGCGGGTGGCGCAGGGTCCGGTCTACACGACTGTCGACAACCGCCGCGAGGCGTTCCTTCCGGTTCGGCCGGAGACGCCAGCGCGCAATGTCTACCCGCCCGATGTCACGCGTGAAGAGTTGGAGGTGTACCTCACGGCCCATCCTGCGGAACGAGCGCTGCTGCTCGATGAGCACACGGTGGTTCGGCGCACGACGCGGGAAAATCTTCGACGAGATCGTCAGGCGCTCGCCCGCTCCGCGGTGTTGGCGTTCCTCCATCCGGGACTCGACGACCGGCTCGCGGCGCTGAAGCCCGACGCGGCCGGCTTCTACGCGGTGCCTCAGGCGGTGGCTTACGACGAGACGGTGATGGCGGCGTCTCGGCAGTTGATGGCCGCCGCGGATGCTCTGGAAGCAGATGACAGTGAATTCGCTCGGTATCTGCGTCAACGCGCGCGCGACCTGCTCACCAACGATTACGAAGCGGGCGACGCGGCGTGGCTCACTGGAAACTTCAAGCGGCTCAACGCGCAGATTGGCGCCTACGAAAGCTACGACGACGGGCTCTATGGCGTGAAGGCGTTCTTCGGACTGAGTCTGATGATTCGCGACGAGGTGGCGACGCGTGCGCTGGAAGTGGAGCTTCAAG
>JBQTKE010000744.1:0-21538 GCA_052386435.1 Myxococcaceae bacterium | reverse complement strand
CCCACGGTGCACCTGGACCTGCGGTTTCTCTGCCGCCGCGTGCGATTTCCGGGCAGCCTGAAAACCGTCGAAGAGCTGATGGGAATAGGGCGGCCACCGCATTTGAAAGGCACCAACGGCAACGACGCCGTCTTGCTGTGGCGCGCGTACCAAAACACCGGTGAGTTGGAAGCCTTGAGGTTCCTGGTCGAATACAACCTCTATGACGCCTTTAATCTGCGTTCGGTGCTGGATCAAACCTACAACCTGGCCTGCGACGAACTGAACTGCGACGTCCCGCGGCGGCAGGTCTTCGAGCGCGGAGACATTCTGTATGACGTGTCGAAACTGTTGATGGCGTTGGGACCCACACAGCGCGATCTAAAAGTGCTTGAACGGGTGCGCTTTCAAGAGCGGCAAATTCACGAGGAGCTGTGAGCGATGCCGGACCTCTCGGCATGTTCCGAGCCGGGGCTTAGCCACGGCGGCGCTTTTTTTTGCCTTTTCCGGGCTTGGCCTTTTCGCCGTTGATTTGGAGCTCCAGACGTTGATCCGGCAGCGTATGGCCAGTGCCATCCGTGAGGCCCGGAGGAGTTTGGGCATCTAGAACCAAGGTGTAGCGGAAGCCGGTTTTGAGCGGTGCCTGGAATTTCATTTTGTAGCGAAGGCCTTCAGCGGCGGATTGGGCTTCGTCATCGGATGGAACGACACGATCGGCTTCGTCGAAGAGCCTGAATCGGTAGTTCTGGAGTGTGGCCTGGGTTGAGATCGAAAGCTCCTCTGGGGCGTCCACGGAAGGTCGGACCCCGGTGGTGTCGAAGGCCAGCCCTGAGGTTCCGCCATCGGAAAACACCGCGACAACTTCCAAGCCGACGTCCGGGGGAGTGACCACTGAGATTCCGCCGTCATCAGAACCCGCATCGGAAACCGACGCCGTGGATTCAGCGGGAACAGAGGCGGGGCACGCGCATAGAACCAGGACCGGAAGCCACCAAAGCGATCTCACGGGGCGGCTTGGTACCCCAATTTGAGCTCCCCATCCGGGAAACATGGAGTCCGATAATAGGCGTTATGTAAACCAAGCCCTGCATTCTTGATTTGTAATATTTAGCTCCAGAAGCAGAGAGGAATTTCGCGACACTTCGCGACATCCGGATCAGTCCGCTCACCAAACCCCGGACAGTTTCGGCGGTTCTCTCCCCGGAATTGCGTCAAATATAAGTCTTTGAGTGGGGTTCCGAACTTGCAGGGTCGCGGCCGCCCCTATTGAGGCACCCTGCCAGGAGACGTGGAAATGGTTTCAGGACGTGTAGCGCTCGCAGCGATCACCGCTCTCGCGTTAGGCGTGACCGGTTGCGGACGAGATGTCGTGGTCACGCAGGAAGCGACTCTCGAAGGTCCCTTCGCCGCCGTTCCGCGCGAGCTCAACGGCTCCGGAGCTTCGGCGCTCAAGCAGGCGCTGGATTCGCGCGCGCTGCCCTCCACCGTCTCCGCCAACGAGACGTTCTACGTCGCCATCAACAAGAACGAGCTTGGTCAGAAGTGGTTTCTCTCCGCGTACATGAGCCAACTCTTCCCGCGCATCACGCCCATGGGCATTTCGCTCGGGACGCGCGTGGTGACCTTCCGCGTTCAGAACGGCAAGCTGTTCGTGTTCGACGCGGACGACCGCAAGGCGTCGTCGACCGCGGCCGACCCTGAGGTGATCGTCGAGGCCTACCCGATCGTGAGCGACTACGGTCCGTTCACCTCGCTTCCGAACGCGTCCCAGTACGTTCTCTTCGATCCCGCAGCGGGCCTGAACCGGTTCGGCGTGGTCAGCGATGCGTTCGCGTCCCCTTCTGACAATGGCCGTTTTCAGGTCGACCTGATGTTCGGTCGGCGTTTCCGCAAGGCGGAGGACGGCGCCACGTTCGAGCAGGTCTTCACCGGCAGCAGCGAGGTCGCCTTCCACAATGACCCCATCGAGCCGTCCGCTTTCCGTTTCTCTGGGACCATCGGAATCGGTTTGCGCCGTTACGCCGAAGGCGAAGGCTACGAAGCCCGCGGCCTCTCCGAGGTTCCGTACTACTTCGTCTCCGATCCGCGTCTGGTGAAGAACGGCAGCACCTACGCGCAGAACGCCATGTCCTGGAACATCAAGCCAGGCATGAAGCCCATCGTCTGGAAGATCTCCCGCGACGTACTGGAGCTGCAGAAGGATCCGCGGTTCGCGAACTACGACCTGGTCGCTTCGATGAAGGCGGGCGTGGAGAACTGGAACAAAGCGTTCGGGTTCAAGGCGCTCGAGGCGCAGCTTGCCAGCGAGACCGACAACGCCGCTGATGACGACACCAACTACATCTACGTGGATCAGGACTCGTCGTTCGGCGCCGCGTTCGCGAACTTCCGCACCAACCCGAACACCGGCGAGCTTCGGGGTTCGAGCATCTACTTCAGCGCGCTTTGGTTGGAGATCGCGGACTTCCTTTTCGAGGATGACGCCGCCCCTGCGCCGAATCTGGTTCAGAAAGTTCCGGGTCAAGGCGTGAGCAGGAAGTTGTCGATGCTCAGCTGGGGCGACGCGAGCGATCGGATGGCCCCGCAGGTTCTCTGCGCGCGTGCGATTCCGGACCTGACCCAACCCCGCGAGTTCAAGTTGCCGGACTTCGGCAAGACCGCGCTCGCCAGCCGTCTCACCAAGAAGGAGAAGTTCGAGCGCTACATCATCCACGTCCTTGTTCACGAGGTCGGCCACACGCTGGGCCTGCGCCACAACTTCAAGGGCTCGCTCAACGGTGTGAGCAGCTCGGTGATGGAGTACATCGACGACCTCGAAGCCCTCGACAACTCGGAGCCCGGTCCGTACGACACCGAGGCGATCAAGTACCTCTACCACCAGTCCGAACAGCTCCCGGAGACCTACGCGTTCTGCACGGACGACGACGTTGGCGTTGACGTGGACTGCACCACGTTCGATTACACGACGGACCCGCTGAACCAGCTCTACGGCCCGGGTTACGCCCAGCTGCGTGATGCGTTCTTGGCGGGCACCGGTACCGTCGCGCCGAACAGCACACTCAATAACGTCCTCAAGTACGTCCGCGCGGATCCGGACCAGGCCCGCCAGTTGGCGGCCCTGAATATCGTCCTTACGGGAATCGCGTCTCCCATCGATCCCGCGAAGCTCGCTCAGCCCACCTACGGCGCTCGAGCTGACTTGCTGCTGCGCAACGCACTCCGCCGGCTCTACCTGGACGGCGAAGAGCTCCGCGGCCTGTTCGTGAACGACCCGAGCCGGACTTACAACCCCGAACTCCACACTGCGCTGTTCGCTCAGGTCAAGGCCGTGGCGTTGAACACGGACGGCAACGCCACTTACGCCTCGCAGCGCGTGGCCATTTCCATCTTGCAGAAGTACCGCGATGTACCGTCCTACGAAGTGCTTAAGGCGATGAAGGCGGCGGTCGAAGCAAAGCTGCCCACGCTGACGGGAACGCGCCAAGTTGAGGCGGAGATTCTTCTGAATCAGATCACCGCCGCGCTCTCGTCGTACGTGATCTAAGGCGAATTCCGAGCAGCTGGCTCGGCGCATTAGAAGAGTGAGGGCCCCGTCTCCCGTTGTGTGAGGCGGGGTTTTCCTTTTGTGGTGCTACTCCCATTCGATCGTGGCGGGGGGCTTCGAGCTGATGTCGTAGACCATACGGTTGATGCCGCGGACCTCGTTGATCACGCGCGAGGAGATCTTGCCGAGCACGTCGTAAGGGATGCGCGCCCAATCCGCGGTCATCCCATCCACGCTGGTCACCGCGCGAAGCACGGCCGTGTACTCGTAGGTTCGTTCGTCGCCCATCACGCCCACGCTCTGCACGGGAAGCAAGACCGCGAAAGCCTGCCAGAGCTCCTTGTACAGGCCCGCGGCACGGATCTCTTCCTGGACGATCACGTCCGCTTTGCGAACGAGGTTCAGCCGCTCTTCGGTGATCGCGCCCAGCACGCGGATCGCCAGACCCGGACCTGGGAAGGGCTGGCGCGAGACCATCTCATCCGGCAGGCCAAGCTCTCGGCCGAGGACGCGAACTTCGTCTTTGAACAGCTCGCGGAGCGGCTCGATCAACTTGAGCTTCATGACCTCTGGCAGACCACCCACGTTGTGGTGGCTCTTGATCGTGACCGAGGGGCCCTTGAAAGAGACCGACTCGATCACGTCCGGGTAGAGCGTGCCTTGGGCGAGGAACTCCGCGTCGTGCACGTCGCGCGCGGATTCTTCGAAGACGGCTATGAATTCGCGCCCGATGATCTTTCGTTTCTGTTCCGGGTCGGTCACGTCAGCCAGCTTCTTGAGGAAGCGTTCGCGCGCATCCACCGTCTTGAGCGGAACATGGAAGCGGTTCACGAACAGCGCTTCCACCTGTTCCCGCTCATCCGCGCGCAACAACCCGTTGTCCACGAAGATGCATTGAAGCCGGTCGCCAATCGCCTTGTGAATCAGCAGCGCGGCCACCGAGCTGTCCACACCACCGGAAAGTCCGCAGATAACGCGTCCGTTGCCGACCTTCTGGCGAATCGCCTCCTCCGCCTCCTTCGCGAAGCCGCGCATCGACCATGTTCCGGTCACCCTGCAGTCGGCGAACAGGAACGACTTGAGCATCTCGCGCCCAAGCGGGGTGTGAACGACCTCCGGGTGGAACTGCAGGCCGTAGATTGGCTTGAACTCATGCGCCGTCGCGGCGAAGGGCGAGTTACCACTCTTGCCGATGGGATGAAAACCTTCTGGTAGCTCGTCCACGCGATCGCCGTGGCTCATCCACACTTTGACCGTCTCGCCCTTCTTGAACGACGCGAAGGGGCCGCGAGACTTGATGATCTCGACCTCGGCTGGGCCGTATTCGCGGTGCGCGGTGCGATCGATGCGTCCGCCCAGCAGCTTCGCCAAGAGCTGCAGCCCGTAGCAGATGCCCAAGACCGGAACGCCGAGCTCAAAAACCAGCGGATCGCAGCGCGGCGAACCTTCAGCCTCCACCGAGGCGGGGCCACCGGAGAGAATGATGCCTCGCGGTGCGTACGCGCGGATGTCCGCGCCAGACAGGTCAGGCCGGTGGATCTCGCAATACACACCCAGCTCGCGGACGCGTCGAGCGATCAGCTGGGTGTACTGACTGCCGAAATCGAGGATGAGGATCTTCTCGGAGTGGATGTCCACGTTTTCGGTTCCTTACTCGCGACGGTAGTTGGGAGCTTCTTCAGTAATGATCACGTCGTGCACGTGGCTCTCTTTGAGTCCCGCGGACGTGATCTGCACGAACCGAGCCTTCTGACGAAGCTCCGGAAGAGTCCGCGCGCCGCAGTAGCCCATGCCGGAGCGAATGCCGCCGACCATCTGGTAAACGTTCATCGCCAGCAAGCCCTTGTACGGAACGCGTCCCTCGATTCCTTCCGGCACCAGCTTCATCTCTTCCTCGACGTCACCCTGGAAGTAGCGATCCTTTGCGCCTTGCTTCATCGCGGAGATGGATCCCATGCCGCGGTAGCTCTTGTACGATCGCCCTTGCAGCAAGATGACCTCGCCCGGAGCCTCTTCAGTTCCGGCGAACAAAGAACCGATCATCACGGTGCTGGCACCCGCGGCGAGCGCTTTCACGATGTCGCCCGAGTATTTGATGCCGCCGTCCGAGATAATCGGAATGTCGTGCTTGTCCGCTTCGCGGGAGCAGTCATCCACCGCGGTGAGCTGCGGAACACCGACGCCCGCCACAACTCGAGTGGTACAAATCGATCCGGGCCCGATGCCGACCTTCACCGCGTCCACACCTGCCTGAATCAGCGCGCGCGTGCCTTCCGCGGTGGCGACGTTGCCGGCGATCAGATCGAACCCCGAAAAGTTCTTCCGAGTGTCGCGCACCCCATCCAGCACGCCCTTTGAATGACCATGCGCGGTGTCGATCACGATCACGTCGACGCCCGCTTTGATCAACGCATCGATCCGCTCCTCGCGATCCGCGCTCACGCCAATCGCCGCGGCGCAGAGCAGCCGGCCCTTGCGATCCTTGGCCGCATTAGGATGGGCCTTGGTCTTCTCGATATCCTTGATGGTGATCAGCCCTTTGAGCTGTTGCGCGTCGTCCACCACCAGCAGCTTCTCCAAGCGGTTCTTGTGAAGCAGCTCGATCGCGTCTTCCTGCGAGATCCCCTCACGCGCGGTGACCAGCTTCTTGGTCATCACGTCTTCGACCTTCTGGTTGATGTTCTTCTCGAAGCGCACGTCGCGGCTGGTAACGATCCCCAGCAGCTTGCCGCCTCGGGTGACCGGGATGCCGGAGATGTCGTGCTTGCGCATCAGCTCGATCGCTTGGTGGAGCGGCGCGCTGGGATCAATGGTGAGTGGGTCCACCACCATTCCGCTCTCGTACTTCTTCACCTTTTGTACTTCCAACGCCTGCTGCGCCACCGACATGTTCTTGTGGATGACGCCTACTCCGCCCTCTTGCGCCATGGCGATCGCTGTGCGCGCCTCGGTCACCGTGTCCATCGCGGATGACAGCAGCGGAATCTTGAGCTTGAGGTTGCGGGTGAGACGCGTGGAGAGCTCCACCTGCCGGGGGAGAACATCGCTTTCCGCGGGTTGGAGCAGCACGTCGTCGAAGGTGAGTCCGAGACGGAGGGTGGGGTCGAGCATCGTCCTTCCTTAACAGGTGCGTAACCTTCGAAGATTGCGGAAAATACGTTCTTCAAAGCCTCCCCTCAATGCCTGAAACCCCAGCCGCGATCGGGTTGGTGGTGAAGCTGCCCTTCGCCACTCCCGAAGAGTTTCTCACGAAGTACGGCGCCAACCTCACTCGGGGCGGCATCTACCTGCGTTCCAAGTCCTTGAAGGCGGTGGGGACGCCCGTCACGCTGGATCTGAAGTTGGCGGACGGAACGCGGCTACTCTACGCCTCGGCCACGGTGCATTTTGTGACCGGCAACAAGGGAGAAGGCGCTCCCGGAATGGGCTTGCGTTTCACCTCCGTGGACGAGGCCAGCAAGCGATTTCTCGAAGAAGTTGCCGCTACTTTGCCGCACGCCTCGTCGCGCGAGCCCCCCGTTCCCAACGGTGTCGGCAAGCCCGACTACACCGTCCCGCCCAGCGCTCCCGTGCTGGAGAAATCCGCGCGCCCCACGGTGACCTCGTCCTCGGCGCCAGTGGCCAAAGCCCCCGCGTTCGAAGAGTCGGTTGAGCCGCCCAAGCGCACCGGGCCGATCATCGGCATTGACCTGGGAACCACCAACTCCTGCGCTGCTTTTGTCCGCAACGGGAAGCCTGCAGTCTTCACGTCGCGCGAGGGTTACAACACCGTCCCGTCCATCCTGGCTCTGACGGCTCGGGGCAAGCTCTCGGTAGGCCATCCCGCCAAGGGACAGATGCTCACCAACCCCCGCCAGACCGTCTACGGCGCGAAGCGACTGGTCGGTCGAGCCTTCGATTCGCCGACGGTGCAGCAGATCAAAGATCGCTTTCACTACGAGATCGCGTCCGGCCCGAACGCCGAGGCCGCGGTCAAACTTGGCGATCGCGTCTATACTCTGGAGCAGATCTCCGCGCTGATCCTGCGCGAGGTTCGCGAGTTGGCCGAGCAGCAGGTGGGTGCCGCCATCTCGCGCGCGGTGATCACCGTTCCCGCCTATTACAACGACAACCAGCGCCAGGCCGTGCGCGAGGCGGGCCGGCTCGCTGGGATTCACGTTGAACGAATCCTCAACGAGCCCACCGCGGCGGCGCTTGCCTATGGTTACGGACGCGCGCTGAACCAGCGAATCCTCGTCTACGACTTGGGCGGGGGCACCTTCGACGCCTCGGTGCTTGAGCTGACGGAGAACGTCTACGAAGTCATCTCAACCGGCGGTGACACATTCCTCGGCGGCATCGATTTCGACAACGTGATCGTCGAGCACCTGCTTCAGCAGTTCGAGAAGAAGAACGGGAAACCTTTCGTTGGCGATCGAGTGGCTCGGCAGCGTGTGGCGGATGCGGCTGAACGCGCCAAGTGCTTACTCTCCGAGCGACAGGAGATGCGCGTCCACGTCCCGTTCATCACCATGATCCACGACAACCCGTACGACCTCGACGTGGTGCTCACCCGCGACGTGCTGGTACAGATCTTGGGCACGCTGGTGGATCGGACCCTTCAAGTCTGTTCCGAGGTGCTGAAGGCCAAGGGGCTCACGCCCAAGGACATCGACGAGATCATCCTCGTTGGCGGTCAGAGTCGGTTCCCACTCGTCCACGAGAAGATCACCCGCTTCTTCGGGAAGCCGCCCAGCAAGGGGGTGCATCCGGATGAAGCCGTGGCGGTCGGCGCGTCACTGCTCGCTCATTCTCTCGGCCAGCTGGAAGGCGTGGTGCTGATTGACGTGCTCCCGATGTCCGTCGGCATCGGCCTTCCGGGCGGCCGATTCAAGCGGATCATCGAACGAAACACCTCTCTGCCCGCAGCCAAGAGCTACGAGATCGCCACCAGCCACGAAGACCAGACCGTGCTCGAGCTGGCCGTGTTCCAGGGCGATTCAGAGAAAGCAATGGAGAATGAGTACCTGGGCACGCTCAAGCTTGGCGACTTACCGAAGGCGCCCAAGGGCAGCGTGAAGATGGACGTGACCTTCGCGGTGAACAACGAGGGCCTGCTCAAGGTCACGGCGAAGGAAACCACCAGCGGCCGCGAAGTGAGCAACACCTTCTCGACGCGCGAAAAGCAAGACGCGGTGAAGGCGAAGCTCCGCAGCGATTCACCTACCGCCCCGGACGCGCCCGAGCCGCCGCCTCCTCCTCCAAAAACCGTCTCGGATGCCGCGCCGGCTCCTCGTGCGAGCACGAAACCGCCACCGCTGCCTCCTGAGGTGCCATCCGCCGAGATTGTCGCCGCCGCGAACGCCAAGTCCTCCGGGTTCTTCGGCTGGTTCAAGAAGCTGTTCGGTAGGACCGGCTGACGCACGACAAGACTCACCCCGGGCCGCTGGCACCATGCTTCGGCTCTTCGTCCTTGAAGAAGATGTCCTTCACCACCTGCTTGGTCACTTCGCGGTTCATCGCGGCGATGGACGTGGTGAGCGGGATCTCTTTCGGGCAAACCTGCACGCAGTTCTGCGCCTTACCGCAGTCCTGAATGCCGCCGTCTTCCATCAAGCCGCGAATACGTTCTTCGGCGTTGAGCTTGCCGGTGGGGTGCATGTTGAACAGACGCGCTTGGCTGATCGCCGCGGCGCCGATGAAGTTGTTGTTCGGCTGGACTTGCGGGCACGCCTCCAAGCACGACCCGCACGTCATGCAAGTGGACAGCACGTACATGGTGGCCTGATCCGACGGAGCCTGCCGCGGGCCGGGGCCGAGGTTGTGCGTACCGTCCAGCTTGATCCACGCCTTCACCTGCTTGAGCGCGTCGAACATGCGATCGCGGTTCACGGTGAGGTCGCGCACCAGCGGGAACTTCCGCATTGGCTCCAGGGTGATCGGCTCGTGGTACTTGTCGACCAGCGCCGAGCAGGCCATCCGGACTTGGCCGTTGATGTTGATCGCACAGCTCCCGCAGACCTCTTCGAGGCAGTTCGAGTCCCAGATGACCGGCGTGGTCTTCTCACCCGCGGCGTTCACGGGATTGCGCTGAATGGCCATCAGCGCGGAGATAACGTTCATGCCCTTGACGTAAGGAACCTTGAACTCTTCGTACTTGCCCTCGTGATCCGGCGTTTCCTGGCGCCAGATTTTGAGGTGAACGAACTTGCGACCGGCGGAAGAAGACGACGCGTGGGAGTCCATGGTGGTGATCCTTCCTGAAGCTTAGGCGTACCAGCGCGGTTCGGGATCAAGGACCGGCGTTGGCACCGGCTCGTAAGAGATGTGCGGACCTTCGGGCGAGTACTTGGCCATCGTCGTCTTCGCCCACTTCTGGTGGCGCTCCTTCCACAGCCGCATCCACTCCGGATCCTGCGAGGGGTCCTTCGTCTTCGGCTCCGGAAGCTGGAAGTCCGGCTTGTAGTGGGCGCCGCGGGATTCGTCGCGCATCAGCGCGCCCAACGTCATCACCTGGCCCAGCTCCAACATGTTCCAAAGCTGGTTGACGTACGAGAGCGAACGGTTGGTGTTGTTGCTCGTGTCGAGCACGTTGCAGCGGCCCCAGCGATCCTTGAACTCGTTGATCTTCTCGAGCGTCTTCTTGAGTCGATCGTTGTAGCGAACCACCGTGACGTTCTCCGTCATGATGTCGCCCAGCTCTTTGCCGATCTGATACGGATTTTCGGCGCCGCTCATCTTGCGGATCTGCTCGAAGCGCTCCACCCAGTACTTCTTCGCGGCGTCGAAGTGCTTCGCCGCCACCGCGCTCTTCTTGTTCTGGGAGTAGCTGACCATCGCCGGGCCGCCGATCATGCCGGCGTAGATGCAGGAGAGCAGAGAGTTGGCGCCCAGTCGGTTTCCGCCGTGGTACGCGTGGTCCGCCTCGCCGCCAGCGTAGAGGCCGGGGATATTCGTCGACTGATTCTTCGGACTGCCCGCGAGCGGCTCTTGATTCGGCCCTGCCTCGAACTGCACGTAGAGGCCGCCCATCGAGTAGTGCATGCCAGGAAAGATGACCATGGGCGTGACCCGCGGATCGTCTCCGACGAACTTCTCGTAGATCTCCATGACGCCTTTGATCTTGGCGTCGAGCGTCTTCGCGGGAATGTGCGTAACGTCAAGATAGACGCCGTCGCGCCCGCCAATGCCCAGACCGAGATCGCGGCAGACGTGGAAGATCTCGCGGGTGGCGACGTCGCGCGGAACCAGGTTCTTGTACTTGGGGTACTTCTCTTCGAGGAAGTACCAGCGCTCCGATTCGGGAAGATCGCGCGGAGCTCGAGTCTCACCCTTCTTCTTCGGAACCCAGACGCGGCCGCCTTCGCCACGCACCGACTCGCTCATCAGACGGAGCTTGTCCTCGGCAGGAATCGAGGTCGGGTGAACCTGGATGAACTCACCGTTCGCGTAGATCGCACCTTCCATGTACGCGCGACCAGCCGCGGTGCCGGTGTTGATCACGGAGTTGGTCGAACGACCGAAGACGATGCCGGGACCACCGGTGGCGAGCATGACAGCCTCGGCAGGGAACGTCCGGATCTCCATGGTGCGCAGATCCATGGCGACGCTGCCCACGCAGTTGCCCGCGTCATCCTTCACCGTGCCCAGCCACTCCCAGTACTCGTACTTGGTGACCTTGCCCTCGGCTTCGTAGCGGCGAACCTGTTCATCGAGCGCGTAGAGCAGCTGCTGGCCCGTGGTTGCGCCGGCGAAGGCGGTGCGGTGGTGCAACGTTCCACCGAAGCGGCGGAAGTCGAGCATCCCTTCCGGCGTGCGATTGAAGGTCACGCCCATGCGGTCGAGTAGATAGATGATGCCGGGCGCCGCGTTACACATGCCCTTCACAGAGACCTGTTCGGCGAGAAAGTCACCGCCGCGCAGCGTGTCCTTGACGTGGATGTCCGGGTGATCGCCTTCGCCCTTGGTGTTGACCGCGCCGTTGATGCCGCCTTGCGCGCAGACCGAATGCGAACGCTTGACTGGAACGATCGACAGCACGTCGACCTGGTGACCCGCTTCGGCGAGCTTGATGGTGGTCATCAGGCCCGCTAGCCCGCCGCCGACCACGGTGAATCTGGGAGAGTCCGACATTAGGAAGTCCTAGTTTGAGAACCCGTCAGAGAATGCCGCGCATCCGGAAGAGGATGTTGAGCGTCGCCAGCGACAGCGCAGCGAACAGCGTCCATGAGATGAGCTGCACGCGTTTCTGCGCGACCCGACCCACCGCGATGCCCCAGGTCCAGCAGAAGCCGTTCAGACCGTTGGTAAAGTGGAAGATCGTGAGGAGCGTGCCCATCAGGTAGGCAACGAAGACCCAGTTCCCCGCCATCCACGAGCCCGCATACGGACCGGTCGCGGCTGCGGCGTTTCCCAGGTGCGCGGAGACATCGTTGTAGGTGACGAGGTCCAGCTTGCCCTCGGCGGGAGAGAACGCGCTGAGGTGTTTGCCGAGCAGCGTTACACCCACCCGCAGCACCCCGACGTGCAGAATCAAATAGGCGAACGCGAAATAGCCGCTCACCCGCTGAACCCAGTACGACCAGTTGGAGCCGTACGCGTAGCGGCTGGTGTTCGCCTTGCCTGTCGACGCGATGTAGATGCCGTAGAGCGCGTGGAAGAGGATGGGGCCAACGATGCCGAACAGCTCCAGCCCATAGAAGTACGCGCGCGGGAGCATCGAGTTCACATGGTTGACCATTTCGTCGTAGGCCTCGGCGCTCCTCAACGCCGCCATGTTTTCGAAGATGTGGTAGCAGAGGAATCCGCCAATCGGCAGCACACCCGAGAGGGAGTGGAGCCGTCGCAGGAGAAAGGAGCGATCTTGCTCGCGTTCCGCTCGGGCTTGTCCGGACAATGTCGCTTCAGCAGCCATGCACCCCTCGTCAGGGTCGAAAAGAAAGATGGAGGGGCGCGCCTATAACGCGTGGACTTTCCAGTGCAAAGAACAGATTTTGCCAGGCATTAGCGAGGACGATGTGACCTACGATCTCTACCTCTTCCGACCCGAACCGGACGTGGAGCCCCGAGCGGTCATTGAAGGGCTGCTCTCCGCCGGAGACGGGCTGGTTCTCCGACGGATGCTGGCCTCGAAGGACCCACGGGCCCAGCGGCAGGCACAACCACGCGAAGTGAAACCGCCGACCCAAAGCGTGCCAGTGGCAGGGGACACTCTGCGCCGCTTGCATCCTTTACTGGAGGGCGTGGGACAGACCCTCCGAGATCCCCGGAACGGGATCGAGATCGAGCTCAAACAGGATTACGTCGCCGTCACCCTGCCCTTCTCCCATACCGGCCCTGCGGCGAGGAAAGTGTTCGAGAATCTTGGCGAGTATCTGGGTGTGCTGGAGAGAGACGGGTTCGAGACGTTTGATCCGCAGGTGGACCGCGTGATCCACCTTCCGCAAGACTTAGACGCCGTGCTCAGGAACTACCTCGGCTCCGCAGACACCATCGCGGAGAAGACGATTCCGGCGAAGAAGCCGTGGTGGAAACGCTGGTGACGGACACGACGCCGTCCGTCCAATCATCCACCCCATTTTTCTACAGCTTCACGGAGTCGACGGTCTTCTTCACGGACTGGAAAGACTTCTCCATCTCCGCCTTCTCTTCCGCGTTCAGCTCCAGCTCCAGAATCTTCTCCACGCCGCCCGCGCCGATCTGCACGGGGACGCCCATAAAGTAGTCCTTGATGCCATACTGACCTTCGAGCAACGCGGCGCCAGGCAGCACGCGCTTGCGATCGAAGAGGTACGCTTCAGCCATGGCGATCGCGCTGGCCGCGGGGGCGAAGTACGCGGAGCCGGTCTTGTAGAGCGCTACGAGCTCGGCGCCACCTTCCCGGGTGCGCTTCACGATGGCGTCGATTTTCTCCTTGGGCAGGAGCTTGGTCAGGGGCACGCCACCCACGGTGACGTAACGAATGATCGGCACCATGTCGTCGCCGTGGCCGCCGAGCACCAGCGCGTCAATGTCGCGGATGGAGCAGTTGAGCGCCTCCGCCACGAAGAACTTGAAGCGCGAGGTGTCGAGTACGCCCGCCATACCGACGACCTGGTTCTTCTTGAAACCGGTGATCTTGTGGAGCGCGTAGACCATCGCGTCCAGCGGGTTGGCGATGTTGATCACGAACGCGTTCGGGCAGTGGGTTTTGATGTTGCCCGCCACATCCCGCATGATCTTGAGGTTGATGTCGAGCAGATCCTCGCGGGTCATGCCCGGCTTGCGCGGCACGCCTGCGGTGATGATCAACACGTCCGAGCCGGCGACTTCCTTCCAGTCGGTCGTGCCGTGCACGCGCGAGTCGTAGCCATCCACCGCCGACAGCTGGTTGATGTCGAGCGCCTTGCCCTTCACCAGGCCTTCCGCTGCCGGAATGTCATAGAGGTAAACGTCGCCCAGGCCCTTCTGTACCGAGAGGAGCGCGAGGTTGCCGCCGATCTGACCGCCGCCAATAAGACCAATCTTCTTCTTCGTCATGGGGGACCCCAATTACATGTTCTTGATGATGGCCGTACCGAACTCAGAGCACTTCACTTCGGTCACCGCGCCGCCCCCGTCGCTCTTCATCAGACGGGCGAAGTCGTAGGTCACGGTGCGCGCGGCAATCGCGCGATCCATGCCCTTGATGATCAGATCCGCGGCCTCGTTCCAGCCCAGGTGACGGAACATCATCTCGCCCGAGAGGATCACGGATCCGGGGTTCACCTTGTCCTGGTCCGCGTACTTGGGCGCAGTGCCGTGGGTGGCCTCGAAGACGGCGTGGCCGGTGACGTAGTTGATGTTGCCGCCCGGCGCGATGCCAATGCCGCCCACTTGCGCGGCGAGCGCGTCGGAGAGGTAGTCACCGTTCAGATTGAGGGTCGCGAGGACATCGAACTCGTCCGGACGGGTGAGCACCTGCTGCAGGGTGATGTCCGCGATGGAGTCCTTGATGATGATCTTCCCGGCGCCGACCGCGTCCTTCTGCTCCTTGTTCGCCGCTTCCTCACCGGACTTGGCCTTGGTCGTCTCCCACTGGTCCCAGGTGTAGACCTTGCCGCCGAATTCACGCGCCGCGAGCTCGTAGCCCCACTTGCGGAACGCGCCTTCGGTGAACTTCATGATGTTGCCCTTGTGCACGATGTTCACGCTCTTGCGCTTCTGATCGATCGCGTACTGGATCGACGCGCGAACGAGGCGCTCCGTGCCTTCCTTGGAGACGGGCTTGATGCCAATACCCACGTCCTTCGCGAAGCGAATCTTCTTGAATTCCTTCGGGAACTCCTTCTCGAGCAGCGCCAGGAACTTCGCGTTGCTTTCGGAGCCGGCCTCGAACTCGATGCCCGTGTAGATGTCCTCGGTGTTCTCGCGGAAGATCACCATGTCCACCTTCTCCGGCGTGCGCACCGGAGACGGGACGCCCTTGAAGTAGCGCACGGGGCGCAAACACACGTAGAGATCGAGGAGCTGTCGAAGCGCGACGTTCAGCGACCGGATTCCTCCGCCGACGGGCGTGGTCAACGGTCCCTTGATGCCGACCAGGTACGTGCGGAACGCCTCAACGGTCTCGTCCGGCAACCAGTTGTTGACCTGCTTGAAGCTCTTCTCGCCGGCGAGCACCTCGTACCAGGCGATCTTCTTCTTGCCGCCGTAGGCCTTCTCTACCGCCGCATCGAACACGCGCTGCGACGCCTTCCAGATGTCGCGGCCCGTCCCGTCACCTTCGATGTAAGGAAGGATCGGGTTGTTGGGGACGGAGATTTGACCGTTCTTCAGGGTGATCTTTTCGCCGGATGGGGGCGCCATGGACGTGTGCTCCTTCTGGTGAGCTGCGGAACTGAGCAGCGGGCTTCAAACAACGCGCTGCGACGGAAGGCGGCGTTATAGGCACCGGACCCAGAGCCCGCAAGGAGTTTGGACCCACACCGTTGGACTGTGATTACGAGGGGAAAGCCGACGCTCTGACCACTCGAGTTGTCAGCTCGAACCCCCACACATCAACCAACGTTGTGTGGGGCTTGCGTCCGCTATACTCAGCGAACCGATGGCACTGACCGAGCCGATCAGCCCCCAAAGCACTCTCATCCGCCTCGACCAAAAGACGGGGACGCTGCGGGCCAGACAATACGAAGTCACTGTCGTGAATGGACCGGACGCCGGCAAGAGCGTTCCGATCAAAGGCACGCTGATGATCGGCAGCCACCCGGAAGCCGGTCTTCCGCTGGGCGATCCCACGGTCTCTCGCTACCACTTAGAGCTTCACGCGCGGGGTGATGGCGTTCGCGTGCGCGATCTCGAGTCCACCAACGGGAGCTTCATCTCCGGTGCGCGCGTCACGGAGATCATCGTCGAGGAAGAAGCGACGGTGACGGTGGGCAAGACGTCGGTGCGAATTTCGATCTCGGAACAGGATCTCGGCAGGCCGAAGACGGAGCGTTCCTCGTTCGGTCGCGTCGTCGGTCATAGCGAAGCCATGCACCACTTGTTCGGTGTGCTGGAGCGCGTGGCGCCCAGTGATTCAACGGTTGTTCTCCTCGGCGAGACGGGCACTGGCAAAGAGCTGATCGCCGAAGCGGTGCACCAGAACTCGCGCCGCAAGGACAAGCGGCTGGTGGTCGTGGACTGTGGCGCGGTCGCCCCCACTCTCATCGAGAGCGAGCTCTTCGGTCACATCAAAGGTTCCTTCACGGGCGCTGTCTCTGACCGCTACGGCGCGTTCTTGGAGGCGGACGGCGGCACGATCTTCCTCGACGAAATTGGCGAGCTGCCGTTGGAGCTGCAGCCGAAGCTGTTGCGCGTTCTTGAAGGCGGCATGGTCAAGCGCGTGGGCGAAGACAAACCGCGCCGCGTGAACGTGCGAGTCATCGCCGCGACCCACCGAGATCTGGAAGCCGAAGTGGAAGCGGGAAGGTTCCGCCGCGATCTCTACTTCCGTCTGGCGGTGGTGCTGGTGCGCGTGCCGCCTCTGCGCGAGCGGCTGGTCGATCTTCCGATGCTGGCACGCCACTTTGTGAAGCTGATGGGCCGAGAAGAGTTCGAGCTCTCACCTTCCCTGCTCCAGCGCCTTGGCGACTACAACTGGCCCGGAAACGTGCGCGAGCTGCGCAACGTGATCGAGCGCGCGCTGGCCGGCGCGGAGATGGATCCGCTTCCGTTCGAGACGGGTTCTCGCGTCCCTACCGCCACCAACCCCAGCGGCGTTCGCGCGTCGCCGGATGGTCTCAACGACCTTCCGTTCAAAGAGGCCAAGGAACGACTGGTCGACTCCTTCACCAAGGAGTACCTGGTCGCGTTACTCGCCAAGTGCGGTGGGAACATCTCCGAGGTCGCTCGCACCGCCGGTATCGCTCGCAACTACGTGCACCGGTTGGTCACGAAGTACGGTCTCAAGGCGACCGACTGAGCGGGCGGAGCTGACCCTCCCTCGCCTTCGCGTCTCACATTCGCACACGGCCGCAGCAGGGGGCTTGAGCCCGAAGCCTTGCTGAGGCGATTCTGCGGCCAACTTGGCTGTGTGGCTTTCGCTCCTTGTTCTCGCTGTCACCGCGCTGCTCGCCGCCGGTGGCTACGTCATTTGGCGAAAACGCCGCGGCCGTTCTGTCTTTCCGCGCGTTCCGGTCTCCCTAAGAAAGCCGGCGCCGCGGAATGCCGTGGTGCTCGCGCACGGCGTGATGGGCTTCGAGTCGATCGGGCTGGGAGGGATAAAGCAGGAGTACTTCCGCGGAATCGCTCCGAAGTTGAGAACGATGGGCGCCGAGGTTTACACGGTCCGCGTATCCGCGATCGGCAGCATCACCGCGCGGGCACAGCAGCTCGCCGAGGCGGTGCAGCAGATTCCCGCGGATCACGTGAACATCATCGCCCACAGCATGGGCGGGCTCGACGCGCGCTACGCGATCAGCAGACTGGGGCTGCAGAGCAAGGTCATCTCGCTCACGACGATTGGGACTCCGCACCAGGGAACGCCGCTCGCGGACATCGGGACGCATCTGCTCGGAGAGAAGCTGGGAATGCGGCGAATCATGGCGGCGATGGGCGTGGAGCTCTCCGCCTTCTATGACTGCACGACGCCGCGAATGAATGAGTTCAACCGGCTGGTACCAAACATCAAAGGCATCTCGTACGCGAGCTACGTGGGAAGCCTCAAAGGGCGCTGGCCGCGCATCAACACCCTGCTGCTTCCGGCGTATTTGTATTTGACCGAGCGCAAGGGCGAAAATGACGGGATTGTCCCGGCGGTATCACAGCCTTGGGGCGATGTTCTTGGCGCGCTGTCCGCGGATCACTGGGCGCAGATCGGCTGGTCTATGCAGTTCGACGCGCCTGAGTTTTATGCGGAGCTTTTTCGAGAGCTTCGCGGCCGCGGGCTCTGAGGGTCTCCGGAGTCGGAGTTCGTTTGCGGTTCAGGTCACCTGCGGCGGTGCTCTCTTCGCTCGGAATCTTCGAATGGCTGGCGGGAGGAGTGTCAGCAGCGCCAACAACAAGCCCGCGATCAGGGTGTGGAGGAGGGCTTCTCTCTCTGCTCCGACCGCTCCTTCGACGAGGGCAGCGGCGAAGTACGTATAGATGAGCGTAGAGGGCAGCCCCCCCACGGCTGAGCCCAGTGCGAAATCTCTCCAGCGGATTCCGGCCAGCACCGCCGCGAGGCACGTGATGATAGACGGCAGCGGCAACAGTCTCAGCGACAGCACCGATCGGAAGCCGCTCTCTCTCGTGGGATGCGTGAACCGCTGAAGTGAGTAACGGTTCACGAGCGCTTCAGCGTGGCTTCTACCCATGCGCCTCGCGACCAGGAATTGTAGAGAGACGCTGAGGTTGAATACCGCCACGTTCACTGTCAGCCCCATCCAGAAGCCGAACGCAGCACCCGAGATCATGTGGAAGATCACCACAGGCACCGCCACCGCCGTCAGGAGGAGGTAGGCCAGCGCGAAGAGCGGAATGCCCCACGCTTCGTGCTGCACCGAACGCAGCAACTCCAGTGCGCGTTGGGGATGCAGCTCCTGCTTCAGCGCGACCCGAGCGCCCACGACCAGTCCGACCGTGGTCAGCAGGATGGTCGCTCGGCGAGCCCAGAGAAAATTGCGCGCGGCATCCACGTTCACCTCACCGTTTTGCAGAGGCCCGGTGTAAGCACTCCACGCAGTACTTTTCAGTTGAAAGCACTCCCTACCGCGATCATCCTCATCGAGCCATGTCCAAGAACACCCTGACGATCACCGACAACCGCAACGGCAAGACCTACGAAGTTCCGATCACCGACGGGTGCATCCGCACCATGGATCTCCGTCAGATCAAGATCTCGGAGGAAGACTTCGGCTTGATGGGCTACGACCCGGCCTTCCTCAACACCGCGAACTGCAAGAGCCGGATCACGTTCATCGACGGTGACAAGGGCATCCTCGAATACCGCGGCTTCCCGATCGAGCAACTCGCGGAGCGCTCGACGTTCCTCGAAGTCGCGTACCTCTTGATCAACGGCGAGCTGCCGACGAAGAAGGAGTTGGACGACTTCACGTTTCTGATCACGCACCACACTTACGTGCACGAAAACATCAAGACGTTCATGGACGGGTTCAGCTACGACGCGCACCCCATGTCCATTCTGTCGTCCACGGTGGCCGCGCTCTCTGGCTTCTACCCGGACGCGAAGAACATCAAGGACCAGCGCACGCGCCGCATTCAGATGATTCGTCTGCTGGCGAAGATGCCGACGATCGCCGCGTTCTCGTACCGCCACAGCATGGGCTTGCCGTACGTCTACCCGGACAACGACCTCTCCTACTGCGGCAACTTCCTCGCGATGGTGAAGAAGATGGCGGAGGCCCGGTACAAGGTAAACCCGGTGCTGGAGCGCGCGCTGGACGTGCTCTTCATCCTCCACGCGGACCACGAGCAGAACTGCAGCACCACGGCGACTCGTCTCGTCGGTTCTTCTGAAGTGGATCCGTTCTCTGCGGTCGCCGCGGGTGTCACCGCGCTCTACGGCCCTCTGCACGGCGGCGCGAATGAAGCGGTGCTCCGGATGCTTCGCGAGATCGGCAGCCTGAATAAGGTTCCGGACTTCATCAAGCGCGTGAAGGAAGGCGAAGGAGCGAAGCTGATGGGCTTCGGTCACCGGGTGTACAAGAGCTACGACCCGCGCGCGAAGATCATCAAGCAGGTCGCGGACGAGGTCTTCGAGGTCACGGGCAAGAACCCGCTCCTTGACATCGCACTGGAGTTGGAGCGGATCGCGCTGCAGGACGAGTACTTCGTGAAGCGGAAGCTGTACCCGAACGTCGACTTCTACTCGGGCCTTATCTACGAGGCGATGGGCTTCAACGCGGACACCTTCCCGGTGCTCTTCGCCATCCCGCGCACGGTGGGTTGGGTCAGCCAGTGGGAAGAGATGGTCCTGGACAGCGAGCAGAAGATCGCGCGGCCTCGCCAGGTTTACGCGGGTGCGAAGCGACGCGACTACGTCCCGCTGGAGAAGCGCTAACAAGTCGGGGTACGCCCGATGATGCGCAGGTAGCCATCGTCGTCCATCTCCCCAGTGTCGCCCGAATGCAGCCAGCCGCCGCGAAGCAGTTGCTCGGTCGCGGCCTCGTCCTTGTAGTAGCCGCGACAGACATTACCGCCGCGCACGAGGATCTCGCCGTCTTCCGCGATCTTCACCTCGACGCCCAGCATCGGCCGACCCAGCCGACCCAACTTGGTCGCTCCGTCCACGCTCACCGTCGTCGGCCCGCTGCATTCTGATTGGCCGTAGACCTCTCGGATTACCATGTCCAGAGAGAGGAAGAACTCCAGCACGTGTTTACCGATGGGTGCGGCGCCAGTGATCAAGAGCCACGTCTTGGAGAACCCCAGCTTCGTCTTGAGCGGGTTGAAGACCAGCCGTCGCGCGAGCACGTACTGGGCTTCCAAGGACGGGGGGATTCGGGCGTTGACCAGGTCCAGGGCGTGGCGCTTGCGAGCGATGTCGCGGGCCCACTCAAGAACGCTGCGTCTGGGCGGCGGCAATTTGGCGATCGCCTCCTCCAGCTTGGCCATCATCTTTTCCCAAACGCGCGGCACGCCGAACATCAACGTCGGCCGTGCTCGACGCAGATCTTCTCCCAACGAATCGAACGAGCGCGCGAAGTAGACCTGAATGCCGTTGGTCAGCGGCAGGTACAGGCTGCACAGCTGCTCGGTGATGTGGGCCATCGGCAGATACGAGACGATGGATTCGCGATCAGTCAGCTGCGTGTACTGACTCAACTTCTCTGAGGTCCACATCAAGTTGTGATGGGTGAGCATCACCCCTTTGGGATGGCCCGTCGTCCCTGAGGTGTAGATGAGCGCGGCGAGCGCGTGGGGTTGCAGCGCGTTGACGTGCTCGTAGTAGATGGACTCGTCCAGGCGCTGGCCGCTCGCCATCACCTGCGCGTAGCCCTTCACCGTGGCGGGGAGCTTCGGCGGCGGCTGGATGACGATGACCTGCTGCAGGGCGGCGAGCTTGGGACGGAGGGCTTGAACCGTTTTGAGGAAACCCTCGTGTTCAACCAGCACCACCTTCGCGCCGCTGTGCTCGAGCCGGCGCTGAACCTGCTCTGGACTGGAGCTGGTGTAGATGCCGGTGAACGCTCCACCCAGGGACATCGCGGCCAGCGCGGCGACGGCCCATTCCTCGCGGTTGAAACTTAAAATCGCCAGCACATCGCCCGGCCCGAAGCCCCCCTTGTGGAGCGCGAGCGCGAAGTGTTTCACGCGTGCTGCGTATTGGCGCCACGTGGTGGGTAGGTACGTCCCTCCGCGGACGGACCAGATCGCGGGGCGGTCGCCCAACTGCGCGGCCTGATCGTGCAAGACGTGCAGCACCGTGCGGGCAGCGGTCATGAGGGTCCTTTTGGGCAGGTCGTGGCGCGAACAGCGACGCTAGCGCAACGCGTCCGAGGTGCCGAAGAGATTGACAGCCCTGCGGGCCCTTTGTATCTCGCGCAATCGTATGACCATCGAGTTCACCTGTCAGAAGTGCGAAGCGAGCTT
>JBQTKE010000743.1:0-2482 GCA_052386435.1 Myxococcaceae bacterium | reverse complement strand
ACGCAACATCAATCCGCTTCTGCGAGTCCACGCACGACGTGGTTGACGTCGACGCAGCCGAGCCATCGCGCCGCCAGAGCAGCCGAAGGGTCGCTCCCAGCACCACCAGCAGACCCAGTCCCACCGTTCCATAGAGAAGGGGTCTGAGCCGCTCGCGCTGCCGCCAGAGCTTGCGCAGCTTTTGCGCCAGCTGCCGCATCGACTCGAAGCGTTCAGTGCGTTCACGGTGCAGGCCGCGCTGGAAGATCGGCCGAAGCCAGCTGGGGATGCGCCGCGCTTGTCCGTCAGAGATCTGCTCGTAGGGCAGCACCCCGGTCATCGACTCGAAGAAGACCGCGCAGAACGAGTATTGTTCGGAACGCCCGTCCAGCCCGTTCGCGTCGATGGGATCCGGCGGCGCGTAGCGAACCGACAGTCCTTCACTGCCCTGCGGCGGGCGCGCCAGCGCGAGGTTCGCCAGACGCACGCTGCCGTCAGCAGTGATCCGCACCGCGGCCGGGTCGAAGTCGCCGTGCACCACGCCCGCGCCGTGCAGCACCGCCAGCGCATTCGCAGCGCCGATGAAGACCTTCACCTTTTCGCGCTGCGTGCGTTGCGCGAGCGACAACCACTCCTCCAGCGAGACCCCTTCCTCTGGATCCATCGCGATGAAGGCGCGCCCGTCCTGCAAAACAATCTCGTGCACACGCGGAAGTCCCGGATGGCGCAGATCCGCCAGCACGCGCGCTTCGGCGAGAAGCTTCCCCGCGGCGCTGCTGTTCCAATCCCCCTGCAGCTCCAGAATCCGCACCGCGAGCTGACGGTG
Source organism: Myxococcaceae bacterium (assembly GCA_052386435.1). Classification (GTDB taxonomy): domain Bacteria; phylum Myxococcota; class Myxococcia; order Myxococcales; family Myxococcaceae; genus JBQTKE01. The sequence continues at coordinate 1,677 of JBQTKE010000743.1, read as the reverse complement.
GCTCAGCGTCTCCTGTGCCGAGTAGAGGTCGCACGGCTCCACCGTCCAGAGCGGCTGCAGGAAGCGGTAACTGCCCACAGTGACGCCCTGCCAGGCGTCGTCCGCCGGACCCAACGTCTCCGCGGATTGAATCTCTTCCACCGCGTCGTCCGAGACGACAGGGAAGGCCGCGCTCTCAACAGCACTTTCCGCAGCACTTTCCGCAGCACTTTCAAAGGGACCGAAGCCGGTCGCGGTCGCCTCGTGGTAGAGATTCTCGTCCACCTGAACCGTGGGCGACGTCCCCATAATCGTGGAGACGCCCTGCTCCGTCGGCTCTTGCTCCAGCCGGGCGCGGCACAAGCTGCAGCCCGTAACATGCACCGCAATGGGCGCATGCTCTGAGGGATTCAGCTCTCCGGCCTTGAATCTGCGGAGCTGGCGATCGGACGGGCAGTCCATTCGAGATGACGCTGGAGCGTACCCTAAGCGGCTTCCGGATGTGAGCGCCGCTCGCCCTATCCCACACCGCCCTTACTGCGCCGTGATGGTCTGCGTGAAAGACACGCCGTCGAATTGAAACTTGGCGTCCGCATAGGACGGTGGCCCGAAACTCCCCTTCGCGTCGTTGCTCACGCCGTAGTTCTCGGTGGGGATTCCGAACACCCCAGTGTCCAACTTGCCGTTGTCGTTCGCGTCGTGAACGAAAGCGAAGGCGTACTCACCCGCGGTCAGCCCGTCGAACCGGCAGGTGGCGCCGCTGCCAACGGGTGTCGTGATGAACGTGGCCTTGGCCTTGGTGTTGTCAGAGGGGAAGCCCGCCGCGCCCTGGTACATCGCGCACAGCACCTTTCCTTGCGCGCTCGTGAGCTGAATGATGTCGAAGGTCAGGCGGCTCACCGGCATCGGCGGCGTCACGGTTCCGCCGTCGACACCCAATGGCTCGCCCGCGTCGACCTCGCCCGCATCATGGGATGCATCGCCGGATGCATCGCCGGATGCATCGCCGCCGTCCGTCGCGTGGGCGTGGCCTTGCAGAGACAGCGGGGTGGTTTCCGAATCAGACGACGACCCAGGGCCCGCGCACCCTCCGCAAGCCATCAGACTCAAATACAACGCGGTGAACTGAAGGGTGAAGGAGTGCACGGTGCCTCGGGAAGTTAGGACTTCGGTTCGGGGACGTAACGGAGGTATGGCTTCACGGTCCGCCAGCCTTGCGGGAACTGCGTTTTCGCGTCAGCGTCGGAGACTGCGGGAACGATGATCACGTCCTGGCCATGGGTCCAGTTGGCAGGAGTGGCGACCTTGTGTTTTGCAGTGAGCTGCAGCGAATCAATCACCCGCAGCAGCTCGTCGAAGTTGCGGCCGGTGCTGGCGGGATAAGTGAGGATCAACTTCACCTTCTTGTCCGGGCCAATGATGAACACCGAGCGAACCGTCAGCGTCTCGTTCGCGTTGGGGTGGATCATGTCGTACAACTCAGAGACTTTGCGATCCTGATCCGCGATCATCGGGAAGTTGAGCTTGCAGCTCTGCGTCTCCTCGATGTCCTTGGTCCAGCCCTGGTGCTCCTTGAGCGAGTCGACGGACAGACCAATCACCTTCACGTTGCGCTTGTCGAACTCAGGCTTGAGCTTGGCGACCGTCCCCAGCTCGGTGGTGCAGACCGGGGTGAAGTCCTTCGGGTGCGAAAACAAC
>JBQTKE010000742.1:0-4691 GCA_052386435.1 Myxococcaceae bacterium | reverse complement strand
CTTGAACTCGGTGGAGGGGGGAACGCCTGCGAGGACCAGCGTCTTGGGGATGAGGTTGGTGTGCGGCTCGACCGGCGTTCCGTCTGGGGTAGCTTTGGCGAAACGGTAGGGGCTGCCCTCTCCGGGGCCCGCGCTTTCGAGGTAGTCCGTGATCACGACCTCTGTCGCTTTACGACCATCGCGCGTGGCGAAGGTCTTACCCAGCCCGGTGATGCCATGCGCCAGTGCCCAGGCGTTCGTTGGATCCGCGGCGTAGAGGAGACATTGACCGCGAAGCACCTCATGCGATTCGCTCCTCTGCGCCGCTTGGAGAGAGGGCGACGCCAGAGTCAGCGCGAACACCAGCGCGATTCGTGAGCTCATCACGAGCCCCATATCAACCGCGCGATCCAAGAAAGGCAAAAAACCTCAGCCACAACCTTGATCTTGGTTCGGCACGCAGTCAGGCTGCGGCCGACTTTTTTCGACCGCCGACTCTCCAGTGCACGCAGTACGGAGGCAGACCGTGAACGTTCGGAACCCCTTCCAGCTCGGCCTATTCCTCGTAGGCGCTTTTTTCATCGTCTCCGGTTGCGAGTGCCGGGGCGGCCGAAGCTTGAACCAACCTCAAGGTGAGCTGCAGATCTTCTACCCGAACCCAGACAACCTCGAGTCCCAGCTCAGCGGGCGTGAGGCGGTCTACGAATTCGGCACCGTCTACATGGGCCAGTCGAAGACGGCCACGGTGAAGATCCAGAACTTCGGCCGAGGCACGTTGGTGTTGGAGAAGATGGAGTACGTCTCCGGCGATCGCTCCAAGGTGGGAGACGAAAACGTGGGCGAAGCGCCGCCGGCGCCGGTCTTCGAGGTGAAGTTCAAGCCCCGGACCGAGCTCGCCGCGCTCGAGTCGCTGGATCTGGAGCTTGCTTTCTCTCCGCCGCAGAACGACGACGTATCGTTGAAGCAGGTCGACCACGACCTGGTGCTGCACGTCCGCACCCTCAACGAGGCTTCCCAGGAGCCGGGAACGCTGACCATCAAGGGTCGCGGCGTCTCCGGCGTCTGCGAGATCCCGGCGGAGATCAACTTCGGCAGCGTGGCGGTGACTGATACCTCGCGCGAGAAGTTCACCCTGCGCAACCCTACCTTCCTCGACGCCACCGCGGTCGTGGGCGACGTCAACACCACCGTGGAACAGGACCGGTTGGCGTTCGCGTTCTCGGCGGAAGCCCCCCGTGGCTCGGTCGTGCTCTCTCCCAACTCCAACCGCGAAGTGACCTTGGAGTTCACCCCCACCGAGACACGCGGCTACCTGGCGTTCCTCGACGTGCAGGCTTCGGATGGCTGCCCGTTTATCAAGATCAAGTTGATAGGCACCGGCGTGGACACCGTCCTCACGTGGACGCCCAGCCCGCTCGAGTTCGACAGCGTGACGCCGCCCAACCAGGTCGTGAAGACGTTGACCTTCAAGAACGGCGGCAATGCGCAGGTCACGCTCTCCAAGCTGAAGATCACGGGCGAGTACGCCGCCGATTACAAAGTCGCCCAAGAGGGCGGCGGGACCGCGCCGACCACGGTCGTCGTTCCGGGGCGCGGCGAGAAGGCGATCGTCGTGGTGTTCAAGCCGGGCTCGTTCGGCCGTCACAACGCGACGCTCAACTTCGACACCACGCTGCGCCGCCAAGCCACGGGCGCGGTTACCCTCAAGGGGTATGGCGGCGGTCCCGATATTGAGGTGAAGCCTTCTCCGATCCTCAACTTTGGCAAGATCGCGTACTTCCCGGATGCCAATACGTTCCAGACTCGCAAGCTCACCGTCCGCAACGTGGGAACCAACACGGACGCGAGCAGCAAGAACGCGAACCTCAAATTGGGCAAGGGCGGCATGCGGCCGTACTTTGAGCTGAAGCCGCTCGCGGGGACGCAAGCGGGTGAGATCGAGCTCACGGTTCCCAGCGCCTACAACGCGGAGGCCGGCATCGAAGCGGTCGCCGGAAGGGATCTGCTCGATCTGATCGTCAAGGTGACGCCAAAGTCGCTCGGAAAGAAGCAGGCGGAGATCGTCATCCACTCCAACGATCCGGACGAGCCGGAGACCAAGATCCTGGTCACCGCCGAGGCGGCGGCGCTGCCACCCTGCAACTACGTGGTCACGCCTAGCGTCCTCGAGTACGGCGTGGTGACTCCGCCCAGCTACAAGGACTTGTCGTTCACCCTCACCAACTTGGGCGAAGGCGCCGGAGAAGAGTGCCTGTTGTCGGGTCTGGATCTTGGACCGAACAGCGCGGGCGAGTTCAGCTTGCCCAACGGTCCCATCGACGCACAGACGCTCGCGCCCAAGGCCCGCCTCACGGTCCTGGTGCGCGCGTGGCCACAGAAGTTGGAACCGTCGCAGGCGCTGAAGAGCGGCACGGTCGAGTTCTACATGTCGTCACCCACCAAGCCGCAGGCGACGGTGTCGCTCTCCGCGCTGGTAGCATCCAGTTGCCTGACGATTTTGCCGGACTCGATCAGCTTCGGGACGGTGCAGGTGGGCTGCAACTCCACGTCGAAGACGATCACCGTCTACAACACGTGCTCGTCCGACGTGACCCTCAAGGACCTGCGCGTCCAGTCGCCCGGCGGTCAGCCCGCGGGTGGGCCGAATTGCACGGGCACCGTGGATTGTCCGGAGTTCTTTCAGCTCAACCCCGGTATTCCCGCCACCGGGCTGCTCTTGCCCAAACCGGATGCCACAGGCACCGCCAAGACCTTCGTGTTCAGCGCCCGATACAAGCCCATTGATCTTGGCCCGGATACCGGGGCCATCGCGCTGAAGGTGGGACTCAACGGCCAGGACTTGACCTACGTGATCACGCTCAACGGCAAGGGCGACACCGCCGGTCAGAACACAGACGTCTTCCGGCAGGACAACAAGCCCAAGGCGGACATCCTGCTGGTGATCGACAACTCGGGGTCCATGTTGGACGAGCAGCAGTCGCTCGCGGACAACTTCGCGTCCTTCATTCGCTACGCCGACAGCCGTGGCATCGACTACAACATCGCGGTCACCACCACGGACATGACCAAGCCTACGCAGCAGGGGCGTTTCCAGTTCGGCCCGGGTCACCCAGAGAAGATCATCAACTCCAGCATCCCCGCGGATCAGCGTCCGGCGCGGTTTGCGGCCAAGGTGAACGTGGGCGCTGTGGGTAGCGGCGTGGAGCGCGAGTTCGCCCCAGCGCTGGCTGCACTGACCGCGCCGCTGATCGTTGGTGAGAACGCGGGGTTCCTGCGCGACGAAGCGAACCTGGCGATCGTCGCGGTGACGGACGAGCCAGAACAGTCTGCGCAGCCGCAGTCGTATTATTTCAACGCGTTCATGAACATTAAGGGCTTCCACCGGGCCAATATGTTCAGCTTCAATGCCATCTTCCCCATTCCGCCGTGCAGCGGAAGCTTGGGCGGCGTCGACGTGCGCCTCAACGACATGGTCACCCAGACCAACGGCGTGAAGGAGTCCATCTGCACGCAGGATTGGGCGAAGGCGCTGGAGCAGCTGGGCAAGACGGCCTTCGGCTACCGCACCAACTTCTTCCTCAACGCGGTGCCGGATCTCGCGGGCCATGCCGTGGAAGTTCGTGTGAACGGCCAGATCGTTCCACAGACGGATCCGCGCGGCGCGAAGATCTGGGCGTATGACCCTGTCGCCAACTCAGTGAACTTCGAGCCGTTGTTCGTTCCGGAGCCGGGTCAGACCCTGTCCATCACCTACAACGTGATCTGCGTCCCTTGAAGGAGTCGAGGATGAGAGCGAGAGCGCTGCTGGCCGCAGTCGTCGTCACTGCCTCAATCCCGGCCTTGGCGCAGGTGCCGTATCAAGTCGCGGGGCCGCAGGAGGCGCCGTATCTCGCGCTCACCGGCGGCACGCCCATTCCCACGGGCGCGAACGAAACGATAGCCTTGCCGTTCAAGTTCACCTTCGGCGCGAAGCAATACACGGCGATGGTGGTCTCGCTGCACGGCTACGTCACCTTCAGTGGCTCGTCTGCCGCGAATGGGAACCTGGGCATCCCGTACACCAGCACCAGCGCGCCGCCCGAGATCATCGCGCCGTGGTGGGACACGCTCTTCCGCGGGCAGAGCACGGTCATCCGCACGCAGGTCCAGGGCGCCGAGCCGTTTCGCCGGATGGTGATCGAATGGCGTGACGTGTTGGTGGGCAGCGCGCTTGGGACCAAAGTCACCTTTCAGGTCATTCTCTACGAGTCCACGCATCTGGTTCGTCTGGCCTATGCGCCGCTCGTTCAGCCGTCGAGCGCCACGGGCAGCGCGTCGGTGGGCGTGATGCCCGGGCTGGGTCAGGGGATGGCGCTTTTGGGGTGCACGTCTTCTTTCACCGGGAGCTGCGACACCCATGCGTTCCCGGCGCTCTCAAACACCTCCGGCGCGGTGATTGACGTCTTCTATCCGCCGGACCTCAGCCTTGACTCCATTCGCGCGGAGGACACCGGCTACGCGGGGGTGCTGTACCGGTTCTCTGCGCAGCTCAAGAACGGCGGCGGCCGGACCACGTTGCGGAGCAAGGTCCGCTTCTACCTCTCCAGCGATCCGTACTGGGACGCGACCGATGACGTCCTGGGCGACACCGATCCGGTCGATGTGCCCGCACTGGGACAGGCCATCGCCAGTGGCTCGGGAGCGATTCCCGCCAAGAAGTCCGCCGCCAGCTA
>JBQTKE010000741.1:0-2540 GCA_052386435.1 Myxococcaceae bacterium | reverse complement strand
CGATCCCGGTGGCGCTGCTGACCTCGACGGTGATCGTCTCCTTCTCGCCGACGGTCACCATTGCCATCGTTCAGGAGACGCGGGCGAAGGGGCCCTTCACTGAGTTTTTGATGGCGCTGGTCATCCTGGGCGACCTGCTGGTGATGGTGCTCTTCGCGGGGAGCGCCGGGTGGGTGAGGGCCTCGCAGGGCGCATCACTCTCCGTGGGCGTGCTGCTGGGGGGAGTGGGCTGGGAGCTTTTCGGATCGATTCTGGTCGGGTTCCTGATCGCAATCCCCGTGCTGCTCTACCTGCGGCTGGTGCGAAGGGATCTCCCGCTCTTTATTTCCGCGATCTGCTTCGTGGCCGCGGAGGGGAGCGCTGCGTTGCACCTCTCGCCGCTGTTGGTCGCGCTCTCCGCGGGGGCGCTGATCTCCAACTTGGACGAGCGCGAAGGCGAACGGCTCAACCACTCCATTCAACGCGCGGGGCTGCCGGTGTTCGCGCTCTTCTTCGCGGCGGCCGGCGCGGGGCTGCACCTGAATGCGCTGGGTAGCGTTGGTCTGCTGGCTCTCGTGCTGGTCGCGGTGCGCGCGCTGGCGATCTTCCTGTCGACTCGGGTGTTCGCGCGAAAGACCGAGCCGAACCTTCGTCAATTCTTATGGATGGGGCTGATCTCTCAAGCAGGCGTGACGTTCGGCCTCGCCGCGCTGGTGAGGCGAACCTTCCCGGAGTTCGGCGCGGACGTGGAGGTGCTGATTGTCGCCATGGTGACGCTGCATGAGCTGGTGGGCCCGGTGCTGTCGCGTCGCGCAGTGATCGGCGCCGGAGAGGTCGACGTCGAGAGCGCGGCGGGGAAGAGTTAGGTCTTTGTCCATGGCCGCCAGCGCGCCGATTCTGGAGATCAACGCGGAGCACCCGAACCCACGGCACGTGGAGCGCGCTGTCGAGGTTCTGCGCAAGGACGGTCTGGTCGCGTACCCCACCGACCTCAGCTACGCGTTGGGCTGTGCGTTGAATTCGAAGAAGGCGATCGACCGTCTCTACGCACTGAAGCAGCGGGATCGAAAGAAGCCGTTGGCGTTCATGTGCCCGGACCTCTCTGCGGTCGCGCACTTCGCGCACGTGAGCAACTTCGACTATCGCACGATGAGGCACCTCTCGCCGGGGCCGTTCACGTTCGTGCTGGAGGCGACGCGGCTGGTCCCGGAGATCATGACGTCGCGGCAGAAGCAGGTGGGCATTCGCGTTCCGGACGCGCCGTTCATCGTGGAGGTGATGCGCGCGTTGGGCACGCCGCTGGTGACCAGCTCGGCGTCAGACGACGAAGGAGACCCGCTGGTTGACGCGCGTGATGTGAAGGCACTGTTGGGGCACGGGCTGGATCTGATCTTCGACGGCGGGATTCTTTCAGGTGAGAAGACCACCGTGCTGCTCTTGGCCGAGGACCACTGGGAGGTCCTGCGCCAAGGGGCCGGGCAGGTCGAGTGAATCTTGGGTACGATGCCTGCCTATGTCCCTGCACGGCGGCGGCGAGCCAGGGCCCACGCGGTATGACGGGTACCTCGACGCGTTCATCGGGTTTCTGAGGGCGGAGCGCGGGCTCTCGGGCAAAACGGTCGAGGCGTACGCCGCGGATCTGCGCGGCTATTTTCTGGATCTGGAGAAGCGCCAGGTCGGAGAGATTGAAACGCTGACGCGCGAAGACGTCACCAAGCACCTCGACGGTCTGCGTCAGGGCGGGATGTCCCTGCGAAGCACCGCGCGCCACCTGGCCGCCTTGCGCGGGTTCCACCGCTTTCTGGTCGCGGAGCACCTCTCGCCCAAGGATCCCACGGAAGATGTGGAGACGCCGCGCTCCGCCAAGAAGCTCCCCCACTTTCTCACCCTGGGCGAGGTGGAGCAGCTGCTCGCGGTGCCCGAGGTGACCAACCCCTCTGGGCTGCGCGATTCGGCGATGCTGGAGACGCTCTACGCGACCGGCCTGCGGGTTTCGGAGCTGGTGAAGCTTTCGGTGGAAGACGTGAACCTGCAGGCGGGATATCTGCTCGCGTTTGGGAAAGGCAAGAAGGAGCGGGTGGTGCCGTTGGGCAAGATCGCGATTGAGAGGGTGACAGAGTATCTGGCGGAGGCGCGGCCGGTGCTCTTGCGAGGTCGCGAGGCTCGCGCGCTCTTTGTGACGCCGTTGGGACGTGGCTTTTCCCGGCAGGGCTTCTGGAAGCTGATTCGTAGGTACGCGCTGAAAGCCGGCATCCGCAAGCCGCTCTCTCCGCACAAGCTTCGCCACTCCTTCGCCACGCACCTTCTGGAACGCGGCGCGGACCTGCGCGCAGTGCAGGCGATGCTCGGCCACGCGGATCTCGCGACCACGCAGATCTACACGCACGTGGATCGCCGGCGGCTGCACGCGCTTTACGACCAGCACCATCCCCGGTCGAAGCGGAGGCTCTCGTGAAGCTGGGCGATTGGGGCTTCCTCTCCTCGGTGGGGGTGGTGCGGTTGGTCGCGTTCGCCTCGAAGGATGACGCGAGCAAGCCGGCGCCGATTTAGGAGGGTGAAGC
>JBQTKE010000740.1:0-3661 GCA_052386435.1 Myxococcaceae bacterium | reverse complement strand
TCTTCTTCTCGTCCTTCTTCGCCGCCGGAGCCGCCGCGGGGGCCGCCGCACCAACTGCCGCCGTAGCTGCCGCGCCCGCCGCCGGAGCCGCGCCGCCTGCCGCGGGGGCCGCCGCTGCCGCCGCCGCGACTGGGGCCACCTCTTCCTTCTCCGGGATCGCCACGACCGCGACGGTGAAGTTGACGGCGGTCTTGATCTCCACGCCGGCCGGCAGCTTCACATCGTTGATGTGCAGCGCCTGCGCGACCTTGAGGTGCGAGACGTCCGCTTCGACCTTCTCCGGGATCGCGTTGGGGAGAGAGAGCACCTCCACCTCGCGGCGGATCTGCGAGAGGATGCCGCCCTCAGCTACGCCAACCGCCTTGCCGACGAGCACCAGGGGGACCTTGACCTTGATCTTCTCGCCCTCGCGCACATCGATGAAGTCAGCGTGCAGCACTTCCCGGGTGACCGGATCCTGCTGGTAGTCCTTAAGGAGCACCAACCGGTCGCCCACGCCAGCGACCTTGAGGGTGATGAGCGTGTTGAACTTGTGCGGGGTCGCGATCGCCTTGCGGACCAGGAGCGGATCCACCGCGACGTGCGCCGGCTTCTCCAGGTGACGGCCGTAGACCACCGCGGGGACCAGGCCCTGCGCACGGAGACGACGAGCGCCGCCCTTGCCACCGACTTCACGGGTCTTCGCTTCCAGAGTGCTTCGATCAACGGACATGGGGTGTTCCTTCCGACTGCGGGCGTTCTCGATGACCTCTCTTGGCATCCTGCCCCGATGGCAGGCCCCGAAGACGAGGGCTAAAAAACAAAAGAGCTGCGCCTTCTGCCAGCCCGTGGCCCCCGGCGTCAAGTCTGCGTGGCTCGAGGCAGGCTCGAGGCTCTCAGACGAAGAGCGAGCTGAGCGAGTCGCCGCTGTAGATGCGCCGGATCGCTTCGCCGAAAAGCTTGTCGGTGGTGAGGACGCGGATCTGCTTGAGCGCGGCAGCCTCAGGCGAGAGCGCGATGGTGTCGGCGACTACGACCTCTTCCAGCCCTGACGCGGCGATGCGTTTGAGTGCGGGACCGGAGAGGACAGGGTGGACCGCGTACGCAATGACCCGCCGTGCGCCCTTCTCTTTGAGGGCCGCCGCCGCCTGAGTGAGGGTGCCTGCGGTGTCGACCATGTCATCGACCAGGACCGCGTCCTTCCCCTTCACGTCGCCGATCAGGTTCATCACTTCAGAGGAGTTGGTCCGCTCGCGGCGCTTGTCGATGATCGCCAAAGACGCCTTGAGCCGCTTCGAATACGCGCGCGCCCGCTCCACGCCCCCGGCGTCGGGCGAGACCACGACGAGCTCGTCCGGCTGCGGGAACGTCCGTCGCAGGTCTTCGAGGAAGACCGGCGACGCGTAGAGGTGGTCAGAGGGGATGTTAAAGAAGCCCTGAATCTGCGCCACGTGCATGTCCATGGAGACCACGCGCGTCGCGCCGGCGACCTCCAACAGGTCCGCGACCAGCTTCGCGGTGATCGGCGTGCGCGGCGCCGCTTTCCGGTCCTGCCGCGCATACCCGTAGTACGGCATGACCACGTTGATGGACGCCGCGGACGCACGCTTGAGCGCGTCGCACATGATCAGCAACTCCATCAGGTGATCGTTGCCAGGCTGGGAGGTGGACTGGATAAGGAACGTGTCATGACCGCGCACGTTCTCACCGATCTCGACCTGAATCTCCCCGTCGGAGAAGCGACCCACTTCGGCGCGAGAGAGCGGTCGCTGGAGGTATTCGCAGATCCGTTTGGCCAAAGCGGGGTTGGAGTTCCCCGCGAACACCTTGAAATCGCGGCTCGCCATGCGCGCGGTGACTAAACCAACACGCATCAGAAAGAAAGTGCCAGCAGCGGTACTGTGCTAGTCGTGTTCCGCAGTGATGACCTGCGCTTCAGCTTCATGGGCTGCCAGCACGGGCGGTCCGCGTTTCATCTGACGCTCGTATTCCATCAGGATGGTCTTCTCCATCCTGTCGCGCGTGTCCGCGTTGAGCGGGTGCGCGATGTCCTTGTATGTCCCATCTTTGCGACGCTTCGCCGGCATTGCGATGAACAGACCCGTGTTGCCGTGAATGACCTTAAGGTCGCGAATCACGAAACAGTTGTCCAACGTGATAGTGACGTAAGCCTTCAGCTTGTCTTCGTCGACCGGAAAGACCCGGACGTCCGTGATGTCCATGGCGGGAGCTCCCCCACTTGAAGCTCTAAGCCCCTCAGTGAAATTCGTGAGCAGAATCCGTCAACGCGAGGACAAAAAGCAAGCGTGGGTTCGTCGATTCCAGACAAACCGGCGCTGCCTTGAACCACGGAGCAAATGCCGCACTGCGGTCGGACCGCGCTTGACGCGAAAGGGACGCCTCGCGGAGTATCCGCGCCCCTTGCACAGTTTCCCCAAAGACATCGGCTGGATAGAGGTCATCTGTGGCTCGATGTTCTCCGGAAAGACCGAAGAGCTGATTCGGCGCATCAAACGCGCGGTCTACGGCAAGCAGTCTGTTCAGGTCTTCAAGCCGAAGATTGACAACCGCTACGACGAGTCACTGGTGGTGAGCCATTCGCAACTCAAGCTCGTCTCTACCCCCATCGAGCGCGCGGAGGAGATTTTCTATCACCTCAAGCCCGCGACCCAGGTCGTGGGGATTGATGAGGTGCAGTTCCTGGGGCCGGAAGTCGTGCCGGTCTGCGAAGCGTTGGCGCGGAAGGGCCTGCGGGTCATCTGCGCCGGCTTAGACCAGGACTACTTGGGTCATCCGTTTGAGCCCATGCCTCATCTTCTGGCGGTGGCGGAGTTTGTGACCAAGGAGCTGGCCATCTGCGCGGTCTGCGGGAACCCAGCCAACCGGTCGCAGCGGATCATCGCGGACGGGGCTCGAGTCCGAGTTGGCGCGGCTGACGCGTATGAAGCCCGCTGCCGCAACTGCCACGTGCCGGAGCCTGTGGAAGGCACCCCGCCGCAGACGCTCAAGCTCTTCGAAGACTAGAGATCATGAACAACGCTTTCCTCTAGGAGTTTCCGGTGCCGTTCTATTCAAACGACGTCGACGTCCTCATCGACGAACAGAAGCTGCAGACGCGCATTCGCGAGCTGGGCGCGCAGCTCACGCGCGATTACGCAGGCAAAGAGCTCACGCTGCTGGGTGTGCTCAAGGGATCGGTCTTCTTCACCACCGACTTGGCGAAGGCGATCGACCTGCCGCTTACGCTCGAGTTTCTAGGCGTGTCGTCGTACCAGGGAGGGACCGAGACCACTGGCGAAGTGCGGATCACGTCCGACGTCACCAAGCCCATGGCCGGCAAGCACCTGCTGATCGTGGAAGACATCATCGACACCGGACTCACGATGAAGTTCCTGCTCGAGAACCTGCAGGCGCGGCACCCGGCGTCGGTGAAGATCTGCGCGCTGCTGGAGAAGCCCGCGCGAGCGAAGACCAAGGTCGACATCGATTACAAAGGCTTCGTGATCGAGGACAAGTTCGTCGTCGGCAACGGCCTGGACAACGGCGAGAGATACCGGAACCTTCCCTTCATCGGAGTCTGGAAGGGGAAGTAACTGCCGGGGTCAGGCTTTACACTCTTACACTCTGTGGCACGAGTTATGCTCCATGCACCGCTTGTGCCGCGGAGTGTAAGAGTGTAAAG
>JBQTKE010000739.1:0-3586 GCA_052386435.1 Myxococcaceae bacterium | reverse complement strand
CAGCTCGACAGCCTCGGCGAGCGGAATGTCCGCGGCGAAAGCGATCGCATCCTTCACGTCATCTCCTCGGGGAACTCAAAGTTCGCTGCGCAGGCGCGGGCGTCGTTCACGTCGTCCCCTCTTGCAGCTTGCGGAAGTCGCGGTTCAGAGAGTCGGCGAGATCCTGCGGCAGCGCGTTCTTCGCGGAGAAGAGCGCGTAGGAGACGAAGCTTTCGAGCGCCTCGTACGCCTGCACACGCCCCAGCTTGGGATCTGCCTTGGTCGCGTTCTGCATGACCTTGGGGAGATCCATCTTTCCGTCATCGCCCAAGGTCACGCCTTTGAACGCGATCTCCATTCCGGGCAGGGGGTCTTCCAAGAACGAGCGGAGATCCGCCAGCGGCTGCCCCGCTTGCGTCAGCGCCTTGCAGATGCTTCGGATCAAGGTCCCGTAGCGATCCAGCGGCGAGCTGCCCGGCGGCGGCGGCAGCGGCGTTCCGACGGCAGCCGGCTTCTTGGTCGGCGCGGCGGCAGTGACCTCCACCACGCTCTTCGCATTTAGAGTGCTGTTCAGCGCGGAGAGAAACGCGTACTCGCCGCCGTCAAAGTGCGTCCGCGTCTCGCCCACAGTGCTCGCCTTGGCCAACGCCGCGAAGAGCAACTCCTCCTCCGGAGACGCAGGCCTCCCTTTCGCTGCGAGCCTCAGGCTGTCGGGAAACTTGGTCTTCCAGAGCTGAACCTGTTCGGTGCGCTTCACGCCTTCCAGCACCAGATCGCGGACCTTCCCGGGCAGCTTCACCGCGTCTTCGGCACCCGTCGCGCCATCAAAGAACAGGAAGTCTCCGTCACTCAGCTCGAACAGATTGAGCACGATGTCGCGGACCAGATCCGTCATCGCGCTGTAGAGCGCGTTCGCGGAGACCCAACCCTTTCGCTTGAGCACCTGGCCCAACTTGGAGCCGGGTTTCACCAACGTCAGCGCCTCGTCCAGCTGCGCTTGGGTCACCAACCGCAATCGCTGCAGCTTTCGGCCGAAGCGCTCGTGCGGCTCGGTGGAGCTCGCGAAGAGAATCTGCGCGTCCTTGAAGGAGACGACCTTGCGTGCACCCTTCGCGCTGACGATCAGCTTGCCGGTGCGAATGCCGGACAAGACCTGCGCGAAGACCTCGCCAATCGTCATCGAGCGAAGGCTGCCAGCGAAGTACCCCTCTTCGCCGACGCCTTCCTTGAACAGAAGGAGCGCCTCGGCGCCGTGCGAGACCGCGCGCATCTCGCCGGCCTTGAGATCCGCTCCACGCGGAATCGCCAGGGTCACGGACTCGCCGGCCACCTTCACGACCACGCGGACGTCGGAAGTCTCGGAAGACGCCAAGACGGCTCCTCTACTTACTGGCCAGCTCCGAATCGATGATCTTCTTGAACTCTTCGACGGGCTGCGCACCCGAGAGCATCACGCCGTTGATGAAGAACGCGGGCGTCCCGCTCACCCCCACCTTGCGGCCCGCTTCCATGTCCTCTTTGACCTGAGCGGCGAACTTCGACTGCTCGAGGCAGGCGTTGAACTTCGCGGCGTCCATTCCCACCGCGGCCGCGTACTCCTTGAGCTGCGGCACTTCCAGCTTCTCGCGGTTCTTAAAGAGGCTGTCGTGGTAGGGCCAGAACTTGCCCTGCTCGTTGGCGCACAGCGAGGCCTCCGCCGCCTTCTGCGCGTGCGGGTGGAAGTCCAAGGGGAACTGCCGGAAGTACATCTTGATCTTCCCGTCGTACGCCTTGAGCACTTCATCCATCGTGTCGTGACCCTTCTGGCAGAACGGGCACTCGAAGTCGGAGAACTCCACCACGGTGATCTTCGCGTCGTCTGGTCCGCGCGACGGGCCCTTCGCCTCCACCTGCTTGCGCGGCTTGGTGGGCTCGGGGAGCTTCACCACCACGTTGGCGTTCTTCTTCAGTCCGTCAAAGAAAGCGCGCGCCTTGTCCTGCTTCTCCTGGCGGGTGAGGAAGTCGATGATCTGGCCCTTGTACTGCTCCAGCGTGGCACCGGGCGGCAGACGGCTGGCGCTGGCCTCGTAGAGCTGCTTCACCTTGTCGTCCGGCGGCGTGGGGACCTTGTCATCCACCTCCGACTTGAGGACCGCTTCGCCGTTGGGGAGACCGCGCTTCTTGGCCTCGGCCTCGAGGAGCGACTCGAGAATCATCCGGTCCAGGGTCTGCTGACGCACCTGGAACTTCTGCTTCTGGAACTCTTCTTCCGCCTCTTGCAGCTGAGGCTTCACCTTCTCGTCCAACTGCGCGGCGGTGATCTTCTGCCCGGCGAAGGTCGCGACCTCGAAATCAGGCGCGAGATCCGGCCCGGAGTTGGATTGAGCGGAGGTGCCTAGCGCGGCGGTTTTCTGCTTGTCGCAGCCCGCGAAGACCACGAGCGCTGCGACGACGCTGCAACGAACAACAGAGAGAGTGCTCATAGAGGGCGCGCATCTTCGTTGCTCGCCCTACCCCACGCAAGCACTCGTTCCTTGGGCTTCAGGCGACCAGCGGCTCGAGCGAAGCAGAGAGCTCCGGCAAGCGAAGGTCCAAGCGCTCCACGTCTCGCGCACGGGCGCGAACCACGACGTAGTTGCTCTCATCCGAGAGCACGCGCTGCACCAGCTTGTGGTTTAGCGCGTGGCCACCTTTGTGGACCTTGAGGTTCGCGATCAGCGGGCGGCCGAACAGCGCCACATCGCCCATGGCGTCGAGGATCTTGTGACGCACGAATTCGTCTGGGAACCGCAGCCCGTCCGGATTTAGGATCGAGAACTCGTCCACGACGATAGCGTTGTCCAGCGAACCGCCCTTGGCTAAGCCGACCTTCTTCAGCATCTCCACGTCGCGCAGGAAGCCGAACGTGCGCGCCCGGGAGATCTCGCGGGTGAAGGCGCGATCAGAAAACTCCATCTCGTACGACTGATCCGAGATGAGCGGGTGTTTGAAGTCAATGGTGCAGTGGATGCGAAAGCGGCTGGACGGGGTGACCGTGGCTTCTTTATCGCCGTCGGTGACGGTGATCGCCTTCTTCACCACGATGAAGCTCTTCGGCTCGTCCTGAATGCGGATGCCGGCGGAGGTGATGAGGAATGCGAACGGCGCCGCGCTGCCGTCCATGATGGGAACTTCAGGTCCGTCCACTTCAATGCGGACGTTGTCGATGCCCATGCCGCTCAAGGCAGCCATCAGGTGCTCGACCGTTCCCACGCGAGCGCCGTCCGCGCCCAAAGTCGTCGCCAAGGCCGTGTCGACGACGTTCGCGGAGAGCGCGGGGATGCGAACCGGCTGCGGGACATCCGTGCGGACGAACACCACGCCGTGGTTCGGGGGCGCAGGGAACAGCGTCAGGTTGACCGGGCTGCCGGTATGGAGCCCGACGCCTTGGCAGGTCACCCGCTTCTGAAGCGTGCGCTGGTTAAAGGATCTATGAGGCATCTCGGTGTTGCCCTCCCGAATTCCCCGTTACTTCGCTGCCTTTTCATCAAACGATGCGCCGCGTTAGCGAGCAAGCGGGGTGCCATACCACCCGGTCGAGGGGGAGGACCGAAAACAGGGAGCAAGAGCATGAAAGAACGTCATTGGA
>JBQTKE010000738.1:0-5106 GCA_052386435.1 Myxococcaceae bacterium | reverse complement strand
CACTTCCGCCTCCAGCCGACGCGCGGCGTACGGGACATCGCGCAACGCGCGGTCGTAATCATCCAAGAGCTCACGGCGCAGATCCGCGAACGCATCGCGACCTTTGGCCTGCCCTTCCTCGGCCCGGCGCAGCAGCACGCAGGTCGGGTACTTCTCCATCTCACGACGTTCGTCGCGAAGATTGTTGAGGACGCGGTCGAACCAGATCAGCCGCTCTTCCAGCTTCTTGATCTGGATCTCAATATCCTCGTCTTCATCCTCAATCTCGCCGCCCTTCATCTGCTCGGCGAGCGCACGCAGCCGTTCGAGATCCCGGTCCGCGTAGAGCTGATTGATGCGGGCCATCAGCGCGCCGAACCGAACACGCTCCTCCTCGGTGCGAGCCAAGTCCGGGTGAAAGCGCCTGGCCAGAGACCGGTACAGCATCTTCAGCTCATCCGCGACCGGGGGTGTCTTCAGTGCTTCTTCAAGCGGCGGAGGAGGCGGCGGCGTGTGCTCGGAGACCTCTTCCTCCTGCGCCCGCTCTACTTCTCGCACGCGACGCGATTCGACTCGGGCCGCGCTGGTCGCGAACTTGTCCGGCGCACGCGAACGCTCGCGCAGCAACCGGCACCAGCGATCGAGGTGCTCAAGAATCCCGCGCACCTTGGCGAGCTTCTTGTTCTCCTTCGCGAGCTGCGCCTGAACCGCCACTTCGAAGGCGGCGAGCGCCTCGCGCAGCGTTTCAATCTCCAGGTCCAGCGCGGCGATCTCATCCCGGCGCGCTTCGAGCTGCGCCTGGAGCTCACGCCGCTTCGTTCGGCGCGGATCTTCCGACAGAATCAGAGCATTGGGCGCGGCGGGCACGGCCGCCGAATCTACAGGAGACATCGCCTCTCGCGGAGCCCCCAATGAAGGCCCGGCGAGCGGCCGGGCGGGCAGCTCACTTGAGCAGCTGCTCGTAAGCAGCGACGTCGAGCAAAGTCTCGAAGTCCTTCGGGTTGCTGGGTTCGATCTCCAGAATCCACCCCGCTGCGTAGGGGTCCGAGTTCACGGTCTGAGGCGAATCGGCCAGCGCGTCGTTGACCTTGACGACCTTTCCGGAGAGCGGCGCAAACAACTCACTCACCGCTTTGGTGGATTCGATCACACCAAACGACTCGCCCGCCTTGACCGAGTCGCCCACTTTCGGCAGCTCCACGTAGACGACATCGCCCAGCGCTTCCTGCGCGTGGAACGTCACGCCCACGACGACGGCGCCTCCCTGACGACGCGCCCACTCGTGGTCCTTCGTGTACTTCAGATCTTTCGGGTACTCGGCCATGACAGTGCTGCTCCTTAAGAACGTTTCCAGAACGGGGTCTTCACCACCCGCGCCGCCACCGGACGACCGCGAATCTCGACCTCAAAGGTGCTGTTCTCAGCGGCGAGCTCGGCCGGGACATAGCCCATGCCGATCGGCTTCTTCACGGACGGGCCCATCGTCCCGGACGTCACCTCGCCCACCCGGTTGCCGTCTTTGAGAATGGGATAGCCGTGGCGCGGAATCCCGCTGCCGGTGAGCTCGAAGCCGACAAGCTTGCGCTTCACGCCCGCGGCCTTCTGCGTGACCAGCACGTCCTTGCCCACGAACTGCGCCTTGTCGAGCTTGACGATCCAGCCCAACCCTGCCTCGAGCGGCGTGTGATCGTCGTCAATGTCATTGCCGTAGAGCGCGTACTTCATCTCAGTGCGAAGACTGTCGCGAGCGCCCAGGCCACACGGAATCAAGCCGTCCTTCTTCCCCTCTTCCAGCAGCGCGAACCAGAGCTTCTCCGCGTCGCCGGGTGCGCAGTACAGCTCGAAGCCGTCCTCGCCGGTGTAGCCAGTGCGCGAGACGATACAGGTGACGTTGGCCACTGTGCCCTGCGCGAAGCGATACGTCTGAATGCCCGAGGAGTCCGACGAAGCCAACCGCTGCACGATGCCCGGCGCTTTGGGCCCCTGAATCGCGATCTGCGCGTAGTCGTCGCTGCGGTTGACCGGCTTCACACCCTGCGCCTTCTGCTGCATCCAGGCGAAGTCCTTCTCCCGGTTGCCCGCGTTCACGCAGATGAAGATGTGGTCGGGCGAGAAGCGGTAGGCCACCACGTCGTCGACGAAGCCGCCGCGATCGTTCAGCAGCCCCGCGTAAACCGCCTGGCCGTCCGCGCACTTGGCGAGATCGTTGGTGATGAGCGCGTTCGCCGTCTCCAGAGCGCCCTTCCCCACGAACTCCACTTCGCCCATATGCGAGACATCAAAGAGGCCCGCCGCGTTGCGGACCGCCTCGTGTTCAGCGATGACGGACGCATACTGAACCGGCATCTCCCAGCCAGCGAAGTCCACCAGGCGACCGCCCAGCTTCTTGTGAGCCGCGTTGAGCGGGGTCTGGCGCGCCATTGTTCCCTCGAGAAAAATAGGCGCGCGGACTATAGCGATGACGCCTCGGCTGGCAAGGCAAGACACTCATGAAGATCCGCAACCGACTCAATCCCTCGGACCCGTGCTTCTCGTTCGAGTTCTTTCCGCCCAAGAGCGATGAGGGCGTCACCAACCTCCTGCAGACCCTGAGCGAGCTGGCACCGCTGGAGCCCGGCTTCGTCTCCGTGACCTACGGAGCGGGCGGAAGCACCCGGGATCGCACGCTGGGTCTGGTAACGCAAATCAAGCAACAGACCGGAATTGAGGCCATGGCGCACCTCACCTGCGTGGGCCACACCAAGCAAGACCTCGCCGAAGTCTTGGATCAGCTTGCCGACGCGAAGATTGAGAACGTCTTGGCTCTGCGTGGAGATCCGCCACGGGGCGAGACCAAGTTCACCGCGGTACCCGGCGGCTTCGCCTACGCAAGCGAGCTGGTGGAGTATATACGATCCAAGGACTACCCGTTCTCCGTCGGCGCGGCGTGCTATCCGGAGGGTCATCTCGAGACCGGCTCGCGCGACGTGGATCTCAAGCACCTGAAGAAGAAGGTCGACGCCGGAGCGGACTTTCTCATCACCCAGCTCTTCTTCGACAACGCGTTCTATTTCGACTTCGTTGAGCGAGCGCGGCGGCAAGGCATCAACTGCCCCATCGTCCCGGGCATCATGCCCATCACCAACTTCGAACAAGTGAACCGCTTCATCCGCATGTGTGGCGCCACCATGCCCATGCGGTTGGCGCTGCAGCTGGAGAAGCTGCAAGATCAGCCCGAAGCGATCATGCAGCTGGGCGTGGCGCACGCGACCGTGCAGTGCATTGAGCTGCTCAACCGTGGCGTGCCGGGAATCCACTTCTACACGCTGAACCGATCACCCGCGACGCGGATGATCGTCACCGCCCTGCGCACCCGCGGCTAAAAACCCGTTGAACTTCCGCTCGAGGCGAAGAGCTGGGCGAGCGCGAGCAGCGTTCGAATGGGTGGGCGGGCAGGCCCATCGAATGCGCTTCACCCGTTTCCGCCTTGCCGTGGGACGCACCACGCGTCTCCCGGCAGACACGCAGCGTCTGCGCCTGGAGGCGTGTTGAGTAGCCCAGCCTTCCCGGTCGCGCAGTCGTCCTTTCTGGATGGGGTGTCTCGGCCTCAGGACCCTGACGGAGCCCGAGTCCCTCGGGAGACGCTTGGGTCTACTGATTGCAGGGCCCCTCGCGGTCCCTTACCCCCGAGGCAACCCTTGAACCGAATTGAATCTGGTCAGAGCCCTCATTGCTCTGTGTCCGAAGACGCCGTTTGCGACGTGGCCTCCACTCCGGCTTCGCCCTCACGCTCGGAGGTGAGTTGCAACGAAGTCCGCAGCTACTGCGAAGACAACCACTTCGACATTCCCACCGGGGTTGCCGCACCCGATCCTGCGGGCTCTCTCAGAGAACAAACGTGGCAGGCCGCGAAGCTCTACGAGATGGGCGCCCTCGCGATCACCAGCAAGGCCCAACAACAGCTGGGAACGAGCCCCGACGCGCTGGCAGCTCGCTCTCTCAACTCGCTCGACCGAAACCCTCCTCTGGCCAACGAGCCCGCGGAGCGGTCCCTCTACACCAGCAACATCCCGGGCGCTGATCCTCGAACCGCGTACGAGTACTTCGTGAACCACCCCAACGAGCTCTTTCAAGCCGCGGGCATCCAAGTCTTCCCCTCCACCTCTGCTTTCACTCAGGGCGGCCGCGTGATGCTCGAAGAGCCGGGAGTCACGCCTCCCGTCTGGGCTCCGATCGAGGTCGAGCTCGACGAAAAGAACAACCGAGTGCGCATTCACACGCTCGACGGGCATCCCCTGCGAGGCACCAATGAGTTCACCTTCAGCGACGACGGACAGGGCGGCACCAACGTGACCGAGAAATCCGACTTTCAGGAGAGCTCATTCGTCGCGAATCATGCCGGGGCGGCGATGTCGAAGCTGGGAAAGGATCCCATCGAGCGTCAGCACGAGATCTGGAACAATGTGCACGCTCACCTCGCTGACCACGTCGAGCGGACCAAGTGATGAACAGCGGCCTCCTCCATGACAGCCATTGCTGACTCATGGCCCAAGCGTGCACCGACGGCACCTGCGCATTGCAGAAGCTCAGCAACAAGCCGCGTCCAGTCGACTGACCCTGCTCAGCGCCAAGCTCAAGCGACGTGACTGCGAGGTTGGGCAAGGCACTGTGATCGTCAACGACGCCATCCAGTCGCGACGCGACGTCTGCTACGAGAAACGAGCGCGAAGAGGAGACGCCACCGCGTGCGCCTTCCACGCTCGACCCGCGCAGTGCTTGGTACGAACGAGCGGGCACCCGGTCCGAGCCAGTCACCCAACGCCACCTGCTGCATCAACGGCGCGGTGTTGCGCAGCCGAGTCCCACCATCAATTGCAACCGAGCGCCTGCGATCCATCTGCGCCCAAGCCAACCCGTCGACTTCATCTGACGTGTTCTACACCGTGGCGTCCAACGCTTCATCCTTGAAACGAATCATGGGGACGGAGTTGTCGCCGGGTTCGCGTTGGCGGACGCACACGTTGGATCAGCGCAGCGAGTGATTCCCGCACGGCTTCCTCAGTCTCCTCGCCATCGTAGAGCCGGACGTACGCCTCGATTCCCGCCGGGCGCAGGTAGCTGGCCAGGTAGAGGATCCCGCACGTCGCC
>JBQTKE010000737.1:0-3128 GCA_052386435.1 Myxococcaceae bacterium | reverse complement strand
GTTGGCGAAGACCGTCTCGCCGGCGCACGCGATGTAGAAGCCACCCGAGGCGGCGGTCGAGCCCATGGAGACGACGACCTTCTTCTTCTCGCGCAGCTTGTGGACCGCCTCGTAGATCTCTTGCGAGGGACCGACCGCGCCACCGGGCGAGTCGATGCGCACCACGACTGCCTTGATGTGATCCGCGTCGCGGAAGTCGCGCAGTTGCTCGAGCGTCTTCTTTGAGTCGCGAATCTCGCCCACGATCTCAACGATGCCGACCTTGTCCCCGCCTCCCCGCAGCGAGCCGCCCGGCATCTTCACCGCGAGGTAGAGCACGAAGAGGAACCCGAACAGGAGCAGGAACAGCCCACCGAACACGCTCCCGATAATCCAGCCGGCACGACGATCCATTTTCAGAAACCCCAACACGACCGCGAAGGCGCGGACCATAGCGAAAGCCGACTCGATGGCAATCGCAGCGTACGGAAAAAGTCAGGCGATCCAGCCGCCGCCGACGACGCGATCCCCGTCGTACAAGACCGCGGCTTGGCCTGGAGTGACCGCGCGCGCCGGCAGATCCAATTCGACGCCGAAATGGCCGTCCTCCTCACACACCACCCGCGCCGCGGCGCCGGCGTGGCGGTTGCGAATTTTAGCGACGAGGGATTTCTCCGCCGCGGGAGGTTGGTCGACCCAGTGCGGTTGCATCAGCCGGAAGCTGCGGCGCTCCGTCTCCGTGGCGGGCCCCACGACCACCTGACGCTTCTCCGCGTCGATGCGCTGAACGTAGAGCGGGGCCGGTCCCGCGATTCCCAAGCCCTTGCGCTGGCCGACCGTGAACTTGTGAATGCCGTCATGCGCGCCCAGCACCTCGCCGGACGCCCTGACGATCTCGCCGGAAGGCTGCGGGCCCGCAACCTTCTCTACGAAGCCCGCGTAGTTCCCGTCTGGCACGAAGCAGATCTCCATGCTCTCCGGCTTCTGACTGGTGGTGAGACCATGGCGTTCCGCGATCGCGCGCACCTCGGCCTTGGTCATCTCGCCCACGGGGAAGAGCAGATCCGCCAGCGCCTCTTGCGAGAGCGTGAAAAGGAAGTAACTCTGATCCTTCGCCGCGTCCGCGCCGCGGGCTAGCGAGAGTCGTTCTCCATCGCGAACGATCCGAGCGTAGTGACCAGTCGCCAACTTCGCGCCCAACGCACGCGCGCGCTTGAGCAGGAAGTCGAACTTCACGTCCTTGTTGCAGGCAACACAGGGGATGGGCGTCTGGCCACCCAAGTACGACTGTACGAACGGCGAGACCACGCGTTCCCGAAAGAGCTCCTCCGCGTTTGCGACGTAGAACGGAATGCCCAGCTTGTCCGCGACCGCGCGCGCGTCGTCCACGTCCTGCGGGCTGCAGCAGCTCCCGCACTTCGCCGCGTCTTCGTAGGACCAGACGCGAAGCGTGATTCCGATCACCTCATGCCCTTGCTCTTTCAGCAGCGCCGCCGCCGCCGAAGAGTCCACGCCGCCGCTCATTGCCACGACCACTCTCATCGCCGTCTCTCCGCTCCGCACAGGTTATCCACATGCCCCGTGCCGGCCCTGACCCTCAAGCAGGGCCCTTTCTGACGAATCACGCCGCACTCTGGGTGACTACACAACGCCCCGTTCTTACTTGATATTTATGATATCCCACCCTCTTGTGACGGAACCGTCTCCCCTCTGGGCTCGCTCTGAGCCTCGCTCTGAGGTGCTCCCTGTGGACATTGCTGTGGATAACTCGTCAAGATTTTTGAGCCGCTTTCCAGGTGGCCAAAAGGGCCTCCAAGCGATCTGCCTGATTCAGCGAAGGATCTTCGAAAACCTGTTCCATCAAGAAGCGAGAGGCCTGACCTATCAGCGGCGACGGGCCAACTTGGAGCACGCGCATAATCGCCGCGCCGTTGAGCGCGAGGTCGCGCGGAAAAAGTGCGGGCTTCGATTCTAAAATCGTTGACAGCTTTTTTCGGCGCGAAGCTGCGACATCCGGATTTTTTTCCGCGGCGCGATCATTTGCTTCCGTGAGCGCCAGCCACGTCGCTACGTTCTCCAGCCCCAACTCCGCCACGAACCGCCGGACGTCTGCGTCGCTCGCTTGAGAAACCCTCGCCGCATCCTGCAACCGTACCAGCAGCGCCACGCGCTCCACCGTCTTGGTGGGGAGCTTCAAGCGCAGACAGATGTCGCGCGCGTTGGGCGTGTCTTGGAGCAGCGCCGCCAACCGCAGCTCGAGATCAGCCTCGCACTCGCCCACCGCGTTGAAGCCCGGTCGATCGTCGAACTCCGGGAGAATGCGCGCCAGCAGCCCCGAGTCGCGCAGCAAGCTCAGGCCCAGCACGGGGCGATCCGAAAGCAGCAGCTTGGAGAGCTCGTCCTTTACCCGCTCTGCTGCAACCTTGGCGAAGACGTCCAGCGTTCGAGAGATCGCGTCGAAGGTCGACTGCTCCAACGAGAAACCCAGTACCGCCGCGAAGCGCACCGCTCGCAGCGCGCGCAACCCGTCCTCGGAGAAACGATCCATCGCCGCGCCCACGCAACGGAGGGTGCGCGCCGCGAGATCCTTCTGACCTTCAAAGGGATCGCACAGCGTCTTGTTCACCGGATCGAACGCCATGGCGTTGATGGTGAAGTCGCGGCGGGAGAGATCCGCTTCGACGTCCTTGTGGAACACGACCTCTGAGGGCCGTCGCCCGTCGAGATACACGCCCTCCTTGCGGAACGTGGTCACCTCCACGCCCATCCCCTTCCACATCACCGTCACCGTTCCGTGCTGGATGCCCGTAGGGATGACTTTGTCGAAGGCCTTCTGAACCTCTTCGGGACGCGCGCTGGTCGCGACGTCGAAGTCCGTGGCCGGTTTGCCCAGGAGCAGATCGCGGACACAGCCGCCGACCAGATAGGCCGCGTGGCCGCGCTCCTTGAGGCGTTCGAGCACCACCAGCACCCGACCGGGAATGACAGCGTGGGCCAGAGGGGTGGGCAGCGTCATGGCGCAGCCCCTCTACCACGGGGTCCGGGGTTTAACACATAAAAAAAACGGCCCCCGGGCAACTAAGGCGCCCGCCCCCCACAGTGAAAATTTGAAACAAAAAACCCAAAAAAAACAACGAAACCCCCCACCA
>JBQTKE010000736.1:0-22413 GCA_052386435.1 Myxococcaceae bacterium | reverse complement strand
CACCACGCCCTGAGACACCGCCACCCCGGTGAGCGCGCTGGAAATGCTCTTCGCGACAGACCAAGAGATGTGACGTTTGCTGGCGTCGAACCCACGCGCGTACTTCTCGTAGACGAGCACGCCGTTGCGAATGATCACCAGCCCGTCGGTGCGGACGCCCAGCCGCTCTTCGTCCTTGCCGGTGCGGGTGAAGGCCAGATCCTCGAGCGCTTTGATCTGCGTTGCCTTCGCCGCCGGATCCACAAGTTGCACTGACCACTCTTGGGTTGGCCAGCCCGCGAGCGGCACGCAGGGCACGGCGAGAGCGGGAGCGGAGAGAGTCAGGACGAGAAAAACAGCCCGCATCAGAAGCTCACCTTTCCCAGCGTCACCACATGCGTTGGCGAGATGCCTGGCGAAAAGGATGGGATCGGCGGTCTCGCGCGCTCCGCCCACAGGCGCATCGTCGCTGCGCTGGCGCCGCCCACCAGCACACCGTCAATCACGCTGAACAACAGGAGCCGCACCGGCACGCCCACGGAGATTCCGGCGAAACCGCCTACGATCAACGCCACGACGTTCACCGCGCAACTCACCACCCACGGCGCCCAGAAGCCGAACCGGCCGGGGTTGACCCAATTCCCCAGCCACCAGGCGACCAGGGTGGTGAGGGTGGGAGGTATCAGCGCCATGGAGAGCAGCGAGGGCAGGGCGGACCAGATGAGCGAGTTGGACAGGCTCCCCAGCCACGTCGCCAGCCCCAGCGCTAGAGGAACAGAGACGACGCCGGCGCCCAAAGTCACACCCAGCTGCAACCCGAAACTGACCTTCTCGGACGGTCTGAGCTGCACGGTTGTGGGGTTGTCCATGGTTTCACCGACGGCGCGCTCTTCCGCTGCGTGAGCAGGGACCACCCACAGCAGCGCGGTCAAGCTGAAAAACAATGCGATGGTCTTCATCCATACCCTTTAGCGAAAGTGGGGCGACGTTACTTCGACTCGATGAGGTTGGCTGCGGAATGACGCCGTGTTGCGAGTGTTGTGGCCTTCGGTTGAAGACCCTAAAGTCCGCGCCTCTAAAAGCGGCATTGAAAGAGGGGACATGAACACCGACATCCGGGCGTTGACCGAGCGGGTCCAGGCTGAGAGCGCATTCGTGGAGGCGCTCAACCAAGAGGTCCAGAAGGTCATTGTCGGCCAGCGTTACCTGCTCGAACGGGTGCTGATTGGCCTGCTCTGCAACGGCCACGTGTTGATCGAGGGCGTCCCGGGTTTGGCGAAGACGCTCACAGTGCGAACTTTCGCGGATGCGATCAGCTCGCAGTTTCGGCGCATCCAATTCACGCCTGATTTGTTGCCTGCCGATCTCGTCGGCACGACCATCTACAACCAACAGACGGCTTCGTTCGCGGTGCGCAAAGGCCCAATCTTCGCCAACGTGATTCTGGCGGACGAAATCAACCGCGCCCCCGCCAAGGTGCAGTCGGCGCTGCTCGAGTCCATGCAGGAGCGACAGGTCACCATCGGCGATCAGACCTTCCCGCTGCCCAATCCGTTCATCGTGTTGGCGACGCAAAACCCCATCGAGCAGGAGGGCACCTATCCGCTCCCCGAAGCGCAAGTCGACCGCTTCATGCTCAAGGTGAAGGTCGGTTACCCCACGCGCGAGGACGAGAAGATCATCATGGACCGGATGTCCGGTGACCGATCGCCCAAGGCGCAAAAGGTCATCGCGCCGGAGCACATCGCGCGTGCGCGTCAGATGGTTCAAGAGATCTATGTCGACGAAAAGGTGAAGGACTACATCCTCAACCTGGTCTTCGCGACGCGTGAGCCGACCAAGTACGGGCTCAAGGAGTTGGAGGATCTTCTCGAGTACGGCGCTTCGCCCCGCGCGACCATCTTTCTCAATCAAGCAGCGCGTGCCCACGCGTTCTTGCGCCACCGCGGCTTCGTAACGCCGGAGGATGTGAAGGCGATCGCCTTCGACGTGCTCCGCCACCGCCTTTCGCTGACCTACGAAGCGGAAGCCGAAGAGCTCACCAGCGAGAAGATCATCCAGCGCATCTTCGACCGGATCGAAGTCCCCTAGAACACCGTGCTGCCCAGGGAGCTCATTCGGCGACTGCGGAAGCTGGAGATCACCACGCGCAAGGTGGTCTCCGACATGTTGGCGGGGCAGTACCACTCCGTCTTCAAGGGCCGCGGCATGGCCTTTTCCGAGGTTCGTCAGTACCAGCCAGGAGACGAGATCCGCACCATCGACTGGAACGTCACCGCGCGCATGAACGAGCCGTACGTCAAGGTCTTCACCGAAGAGCGCGAGCTGACGGTGATGCTCTTGGTGGATGTCTCGGGCTCGAAGGACTTCGGGACGAAAGGCCGCACCAAGGCGGAGGTCGCCGCAGAGATCGCCGCGCAGATCGCTTTCTCCGCCATCGCCAACAACGACCGGGTGGGGCTGATTCTTTTCTCGGACCGCATTGAACAGGTGATTCCGCCGAAGAAAGGGCGCAAGCACGTGATGCGCGTCATCACCGACATGCTCACGGTGCAGCCCGCTGGGCGGAAGACGGACCTGGCGCTGGCGCTCACCTACCTTTCGCAGATCTCCAAGCGCAAAGCGGTCACGTTCCTCATCTCGGATTTCCTCGCGTCGGGCTATGAGACCTCGCTGCGGATCGTCGCGCGGAAGCACGACCTGATTCCCGTGGTCATCTCGGATCCGGCGGAGGACAGCTTCCCCGCGCTGGGACTGGTGGAGCTGGAAGACCCAGAGACGCTCGAGCGCGTCCTGGTCGACGCGAGTGACCCCATGGTGTGCGGCGCGTTCTCCGCGGTGATGAACCGGGGCCGAGACGAAAGGCGGCGTCTCTTCAAGAAGCTGTCGCTGGACACGCTGGAGCTTCGTGCGGGTGACGAGCACGGGGTAGCGCTGGCGCGGTTTTTCCGAATGCGGGCGCGAAGGATGGCGGCATGAGCGAGTCGGCGCTGCTCGCGCGATGGGTGGCGGCATGAGCGCGTTGGCGCTGCTCGCGCTGTTGATCACTCAGGCGGTCGACGCGGGCGCGATCGCTCAGCCCTTCTCCGTGCGGGCTCGGCCAGTTCCGAACAAGGTCGAGCTGGGCGAGCCCTTTGACTACGAGATCGTCATCAACCACCCCTCCAGCCAGCGCTATGACCTGCACGCGCCGGGTACGCTGGATGACTTCGAGCTGATCGATCACTCGCGCTCGCGGCAAGATGGCGCGGACACCGCGACCACGACGTTCAAGCTCAAGCTCTCCGCCTTCGCCCTGGGAGAGAAGACGCTGCCCACGCTGAGCTTTGACGTTCAGGACGGCGAGCACGCAGGCGCGATGCCGGTGGAGGGCCCAGACGTGGAGATCGTGGGCACGCTCTCCGTCACCGCCCAGCAAAACGGCGCCGAGTTCCGCGACTTGAAGCCGTTGGAAGAGGTCCCGGTACGCAGCTACGGGCTGCTCTACGGACTCTCCGCCGCGGTCGCGGCGATCCTCTTGGCCTACCAACTTTGGAAGTTCAGCAAGCGGTCTCGGGCCAAACCGTCCCTGCCGCCTGCGCCGGTTCATCCGCTGCACGTGCGAACCCGCGAAGCATTAGATGCTCTGCGCAACCAGAATCTCCCCGGCCAAGGCAAGGTTCGCGAGTTCTACTTCCGGCTCTCTGAAATTCTTCGCGGCTACCTCGCGGACCGCTTTGCCTTCGAAGCGCTGGAATGTACCTCCAGCGAGCTTCTGGAGATGCTCCCCAAGCTGCGCACCCCCGGCTTGGAGCTCGAGCAGATCACCGCGTTCATCCACGAAGCGGACCTCGCCAAGTTCGCGCGCGCGCCGTTGGGCGTCGACGAATGCAAGCAGGCCATGGACTTCGCGTACCGACTTGTGACCGACACCACGAATGCCAGCCAACCTCGCGTTCCATAATCCACACGCGTTGTGGCTCTTGCTGCTGGTGCCGGTGGTTCTCTTCTGGAGCTACCTGGAGCAACGTTCGCGCGCGGTGCTCCGTTTCTCCGCGACGTCCGTCTTTGCTCGAGGTCGGCGTGGCGTTCGGCCGCACCTGATGCCGCTGTTGCCGTTGCTGCGGGGGATCGCCGTGGTGGGCGCGACCCTGGCCATTGCGCGGCCCCAGGTTCAAGACGCGCGCCTGCGGAACCTGTCGGTGGAAGGCATCGACATCGTCATCGCGCTGGACCTCTCCACTTCCATGGAGGCGGGTGACTTTCGTCCCAACAACCGTCTTCACGTCGCGAAGGAAGTGCTCAAGGAGTTTCTCGACCAGCGCGTGAACGATCGCATTGGTCTGGTCGTCTTCTCCGGCGGCGCTTACACGCAAGCTCCGCTGACGCTCGACTACGGCGTGCTCAAGGAAGTGGTGCAGCAGCTGCGCACCCGCGTGCTCGAAGACGGCACCGCGATTGGCGACGCGATTGCGACCTCGCTCAACCGGCTGCGGGATTCGGACGCGAAGAGCCGCGTTGTCGTGTTGATCACCGACGGAGACAACAACGCTGGGAAGATCTCTCCGCTCGACGCCGCGGCGATGGGCAAGACGCTGAAGATTCCGGTCTTCACCATTTTGGTGGGTAAGGGCGGGAAGGTGCCGTTCCCCGCGGGTCAGGACTTCTTCGGCAACACGGCGTGGCGGGAGATGGAGATCCCCATCAACCCGGCGCTGCTCAAAGAGATCGCGGACATCACCGGCGGCGAGTACTACCGCGCCACGGATCGGGCGCAGCTGTCAGAAGGTCT
This sequence comes from Myxococcaceae bacterium, assembly GCA_052386435.1. Taxonomy (GTDB): domain Bacteria; phylum Myxococcota; class Myxococcia; order Myxococcales; family Myxococcaceae; genus JBQTKE01. The sequence continues at coordinate 17,663 of JBQTKE010000736.1, read as the reverse complement.
GAAAAAGGTGCTCGACAAGATGGAGCGCTCCAAGCTGCTTGAAGGCGGGGCGATGGCCAACTACCGCGAATATTTTCACCCGTTCCTGCTGATCGCCTTCATCGCCGCGGCCCTGGAGCTGCTCCTGCGCTCCACGCTCCTTCGGGTGTTCCCATGAACCCTTGGCGCATCGAGCTGAGCTTGCGCTCCCCGCTGCTGCGGGTGTTGTCATGAACCCCTGGCGCTTCGAGCTGCTTGGCTACCCGATGGGTCTGGCCCGGCCGGCCTTCTTGCTGCTCACGTTGGTGGCCGCGGGGTTGGCGGTGGCGGGCGTGCTCTTCGCGCGGAAGCAACGCACCCGAATTCAGGCGCTGCTCGCTCCTCATTTCGCGGGCCGGTTGACGCCCGGCGTGTCGAACACGCGGCCCTTGGTGAAGGCGCTGCTGACGACCGCGGGGCTCTTCTTCTTCGCGGTCGCGCTGGCCCAGCCGCAATGTGGAAGCACCCGAGAGCTGAGCAAGCGGCGCGGCATCGACGTTGTCGTCGCGCTGGACGCTTCGAAGTCCATGCTCGCGCGCGACGTTCAACCGGATCGTCTGGAGCGCGCCAAGCTGGAGCTGATGACGCTGCTGGATGAGCTCAAAGGTGACCGGGTGGCGATCATCGCGTTCGCAGGCGACGCGTTTATTCAGTGTCCACTCACATCGGACTACGCGGCCGCGAAGATGTTCCTGCGGGCGATTGATCCGGATCAGATGCAGCAAGGCGGAAGTAATTTGGGCGCGGCGTTGATCCTCTCCAAGCAGGTCTTGGAGAGCGCGCAGCGTGGGTCGGCGGACCGGGTGGTCGTGCTTATCTCCGACGGTGAAGATCTGGGCGGCGAGTCGGATGAGGCGGTCGATGCGCTCAAAGACGCCGGCATCCGGGTCTTCGCGGTGGGCATCGGCTCCGAACAGGGCGAGCCCATTCCCATCGTCGGTAAGCGCGGTGAGATTCTGGGCTACAAAAAGGACGAGACCGGCGAGACGGTGATGACCCGGCTGGATCGCGCGGGTCTCAACCGAATCGCGCAAGGCACGGAGGGAGAGTTCTTTTACGAGCCGCGCGCGGTGGCGATGGGCGACGTGGTTCGCCGAATCGATCAGCTGCAGAAGAGCGAGCTCGAGAGTCGGCTCACGGTCCGTTACGACGAGCGCTACCAAGACTTCGCGGTGTCGGGCTTCGTGCTCTTGGTGCTGGGACTGTTGGTGCGTCCGTCGCGTCGAACGTCTCGTGCTGCCGCGGCGAGTGCGCTGCTCTTCGTGCTATGGGCTCCTTCAGCTCACGCGTTGGGTCCCTTCGAGAAGAACCACCCCAAGGTGGATGAAGGCACCGCGGCATACGAAGCGGGTCGCTATGAGGAAGCGCTCAAAGCGTTCGATGAAGCGAAGCGCGCGCTGCCGAGCTCCGCGGCGGTCGAGTTCAACCGTGGCAATGCGCTCTTCAGGCTGGGCCGACACGAAGAGGCCAGGGCCGCCTTCGAACGGGCGCAGGAGACGGACAAGGGGAGCCTCAAGCAGAAGGCCTACTACAACCTGGGCAACACGCTGGCGCAGCTCAACAAGGCCAAGGAGGCCATCGCCGCATACCGCAAAGCGCTGCTGATGGACCCCAAGGATCGCGACGCGCGCCACAACCTGGAAGTGGTGCTGCGCAAGCTCCCTCCACCGTCTCCCTCCTCGCCCGACGGAGGAACGGATGGAGGAGGAGGGGATGGTGGAAGCGACGGTGGGTCCGATGCAGGCGGTCCTCCCCAGGCTTCGGACGGTGGCCAAGGTGACGGCGGTCAGGGGGATGGGGGTTCGCCGCAGTCGAAAGCGAAGATGGACGGCGGTGGCCAGGGCGATGGCGGGATGCCCGATGGGGGTTCCGACGCGGGAGAGAATTCGGGTCGAGGCGACGGGCAGCCGGAGAAGGGGGACGCGGGCGCGAACGATCCGGGCAACGAGGACGAACGCGACGGCGGGGAAGCGGAAACGCGCGACGGCGGGGAAGGTGCAGAAGCGCGCATCTCCAAGGAGGAAGCGGAGAAACTCTTGGATTCAATGAAGCAGAACGAAAAGAATCTCCAGCTCTGGCGGTTCCAGCAGAAGAAGAAGAGGAAGTCGAATGCGAAGGACTGGTAGCGCGGTTCGCTGCAACAGATGGCCGCTGCTGCTGGTTGCGCTGGCGACGTCCGCCTACGCGGATGTGGAGTTCTATCAGTCGGTGGATCGCAGCGAGGTCGGCACGGAGGACGTGTTCCGACTGACCTTGGTGGTCTCCGGCGCGCCGGACAACGCGCAGGTGAAGTTCCCCACGTCGCAGGACTTCGAGATCCTCAGCCGCTCTCAGAGCACCCAGGCGTCGCTGCAGTTCGGCGGCGGTGGCAGCCGGATTCAGCGACTGCAGAAGTACGTCATCACCATGCGGGCGAACCGGCCCGGCAATCTGACGATTCCGCCGGCGATGCTGATCACCTCGAACAAGACGTACAAGACCGAAGCAGTGCAGATGATCGTCAAACGCGGCCGAACGGATGCGCGCGCTCAGAACACCCAGCCGCAGAGTCCCTTCGGCAACTTCCCTGGGTTTCCCGGGATGCCGGATCCTTTCGGCGAAGGGGACGAGGGCGATGCCCCTTCCGACATCGACATTCCCCGGTCGGATTCGGATCTGTTCCTGCGCGCCAGCGTCGACCAGCAGGACATCTTCGTCGGTCAGCAGACCACGCTCTCCGTTTACATCTACTCGCGCGTCGACCTCTCCTCCGTGGACCAGGTCACCATGCCCAAGCTGGATGGGTTCTGGAGTGAGGACGTGGAGAGCCCCAGCCAGCTCGCGGGCGAACAGAAAATTCTCAACGGTGTCCCGTACCGCGCCTACCTGCTCAAGCGCCGCGCCCTCTTTCCAGTGAAGGCCGGGCAGCTCACCGTCGACGCGGCCGAGGCGGACATCACGACCGGCTTTCTCTTCGCGGGGCACCGGGTGCATCGCAAGAGCAACACGCTGACTCTGAAGGTGAAGCCGCTGCCGCCGAATGCGCCGCCGGGGATGTCCAACGCCAACGTCGGCGAGTGGCGCCTCTACACGGAGATGACCCAGCAACAGACGGAGCTGGGTCAGCCGATCACGGTTCGCGTCGTTCTGGACGGGCGCGGCAACCTTAAGAACATCGCCTTGCCGCCGCTCACCGGTCCCGCGGCGCTTCGCATCTACGACCCCACGACGACGGACAAGTCCAGCACCAGCCAGGGACGGATGGGGGGCCGGCGCCTTCAGGAATACTTGGTCATGGCGCAGCAGACCGGAACGTTCACGCTGCCAGGACTGTCGCTGCCGTACTTCAACCCGGAGTCGAGCAAGTACGAGGTGAGCCATACGGAGCCGCTCACGCTCACGGTTCTGCCCGGCGCGGGGGGACAACGCAGCATGCCGGGTGCACCGCAAGCGTCAGGCGAAAACGCGGCGAAGAACATCCTCTCCGCGGGAGGGTTGCGTCGGCTGCGGGATCACGCGGACTTCAAGGCGCGCGGCGAGCCGATCTGGCGTCGAGGGTTCTTCTTTCCGATGGTGCTCGCGCCAGTCGGGCTCTGGCTTGGCCTGGCCCTCGTCGGATTGGTCAGAGCGCGTTTGAGCCATGAGGACGAATCAAGTCGTCTGTCCAAGCAGGCGCGTGAGGCGCGGCGACGACTGGCGGGTGCGGAGAGGATTAAAGCGGTGGGGAAGGCGGCGGACTTCTACGCCGAGGTGGAGAAGGCGCTCCTCCAGTTCCTGGAGGCGAAGTTGGGTGTCGCTGTCAGTGGTCTCAGACGGGAAGCGCTGGCGGAGAAGCTCGCGTCGGCCGGGGTCTCGGTGGACGACCAGAAGCGCATTCTCACGGTCTTCGAGCACTGTGATCTAGGCCGCTACGCTCCGGGCGCCGCGGGACCGGAGTCGCGCGATCGCGTCCTGTCGCTGGCGGTTGCGGCGATGGAAGCGTGGGACCAAGCATGATTCTCTCCCTCGCGTTGATGACGGTGCTGACGCAGGTGGGTTACTTCACGCCCGAAGAGGCGCAGGCCATCTTCGTTCAGTCCAACGAAGCGTATTACCGCGAAGACTACGCGGCGGCGGAGCAAGGGTATCAGAAGCTTTTGCAGCGAGGCTTCGGCGGAGCGGACGTGCTGTTCAACCTGGGGACGACGGCGCTCGCCGCCAACAAGCTGGGCGAGGCGGTGCTGTACCTCGAGCGTGCGCGGCTGGCGGGCGGTCGCGAGGAAGACGTTGAGGCGAACCTCTCGCTCGCGCGAAGCAAACAGATCGATCAAGTCGTGGGAGGTCAGGCGGGCGATACGTTCCTGCGGCGATTGTCGCTGGCCACGTCCGAAAGGTGGGTGAGCGGACTGTTCCTGGTGGCATGGCTGTTGGGCTTCGCTCTAATGGCCGCGCGCCGGCGTTGGCATTCGTCGCGGTTGCTGCTGGGCGCGTTCCTCTGCTTCTCGCTGGCCATTCCCGCGGGCGCGCTCACCGCCGCCCACCTTTACGTTCGCGAGACGCTCCAAGACGCGGTGGTGCTGGCGGCCACGCTGCCCGCGCGCGAGCTGCCCAAGCCCTCCGCGAAGATCTCCTTCGAGGTCCACGCGGGACTCAAGGTGAGAGTGCTGGAAGCTTCCGGCCGCTACGTGAAGATTCGGTTGCCGAATGGGCTGGAAGGTTGGGCGGAGAAGGAGGGAGTGGCGGCCATATGATTGAGATACGCGATGCCAGCAAGGTGTACCGGCGGGGAAAGACCGAAGTTCGCGCGCTCGCGCTCCGTGCTCTGTCTGTCCCGCGTGGCGAGTTCCTCTCCGTGATGGGGCCGTCCGGTTCGGGCAAGAGCACGCTGCTCAATCTGTTGGGCGCGCTGGACGTTCCCACCGCGGGATCGATCACGATTGAAGGTCAGGAGCTCTCCAAGCTCTCGGACGAAGCCCTCTCGCGCTTTCGCCGCGACCGGCTGGGTTTTATCTTTCAGTTCTTCAATTTGCTGCCGACGTTGACCGCGCTGGAGAACGTGCTGCTCCCAGGGTTGCTGGCAAAACGCAGCCGCGCGGAGCTGTTGCCCAAAGCGCAGGCGCTGTTGGAGACGGTGGGGCTGCAAGGCCGCCACGAGCACCGCCCTGACGAGCTCTCTGGCGGCGAGATGCAACGCGTGGCGATCGCGCGCGCGCTGCTCACGGAGCCCGCGCTCCTTCTCGCGGATGAGCCCACGGGCAATCTGGATTCAAAGACCGGCGCGGAAGTCCTGCGCTTGATTCGTGACGCAACCCGAGAGCGGAATCTCACCGTGGTGATGGTTACCCACGATCCGAAAGCCGCTGCGGTGGGCGATCGCATCGTCCGTCTCGCGGACGGCGCGATCGTGGGAGATGAACGCGTGCAAGGCGCCGCCGCATAGGTGCTTGTCCGCTCAGCGGTCGACGCTGACCACATTCAGGACCATGGCATCGCCCGCCGGGCCCGCCTTTACGCGTCGCTCGACTTTCCCTCTTACGCGCAGCTCGGTGGTGTTGACTTGTTGCACCCAGCGGGTGGCTTGTGCTTCGGACGCGCCGGTGCGATCCCACTTAAGCTCGTGGATTTGGAGTGGTTCGAGATCCTGCTTCGCTTCAGGCGAGACGAGGAAATAGGGACAGGGCGCCGCCATGCAGCGGATTCCGCTCGGACGAACAATGAACGCTTCGTCGGTAGGGTCCACCTTGGCGTTCGTTCCCGCGGTCGGAGGCTCAGTGCTTGGCTTGGAGACGTTCGTGCTGACGGCCTCGGGAGCGGACTGAGGCTCCGCTCTCGGCGTGCGACAGGCGGCGAGCAAAAGCAGACAGGCGACGATCGAGCGCATGCGCTGTTCCTGGCAGGACCTGCGCGTCCTGTCACGCGTGATTCATTGGCCGATGCAACTTGAGCGTCTATGGGACCTTCACGACATGTCTCGCCTCAATGGGGCGGCCGCAGGTAGTGTCGGCGCGTGTTCTCTCTGCTCCGGTTGATCTCGCTGCGGCACATGTTGGGCTCTCCTTTGCGCACGACCCTGACGCTGCTCGGCGTCGCGGTGGGTGTCGCGACGATGGTGGGCGTCACCTCCATCAACCGCGCGGTGGTGAAGGCGTTCCGCTCCACGGTGGACACCATCGCGGGGAAAGCGGATCTGACGGTCGCCGCGTCCGCGGCAGGGTTCGACGACAGCGTCCTTGAGCAGGTCCGAGCGGTGGAAGGAGTAGGGCACGCCTCCGCGGGTTTGACCGCGATCGCGCCCGTGGCCGGCGCGCCCGGCTCCAGTCTTTTCGTCATGGGCGTGGACATGCTCGACGACGGCCACTTCCGCACTTACGAGGGAGCGGATCGCGATCTGGGTTCGCTCGCGGACGATCTCGAGCTCCTCAACTCCACGGACCGTTTGCTGGTCTCCGAGCGGTTCGCTCAGGAACAGCACCTGCACGCGGGCAGCACCTTCCAGCTGCTCACGCCCAGTGGCGCGAAGCCCTTCGTGGTGCACGCGCTGATCAAGGAGACCGGCCCGGTGAAGGCATTCGGCGGTTCCTTCGCGGTGATGTACCTGGGCTCGGCGCAAGAAGCCTTCGGCCGGGGTCGCAACGTGGATCGCGTTGATCTCGCGCTGGCGCCAGGCGCCTCTCTGGACACCGTGAAGGAGCGCCTGGAGAAAGCGCTGGGCCCCACCTTTGAAGTGGAGCGTCCCGCGCGCCGCGGCGGCAGCGTCGAGAAGATGATGCGCAGCTTTCAGATGGGGCTGAACCTGGGCTCCGGCGTTGCGCTGCTGGTGGGCGTGTTCCTCGTCTACAACACGGTGGCGATCGGGGTGATTCAGCGGCGCCGCGAGATTGGAACGCTCCGAGCGCTGGGCGGGACCAAGCGGCGCATCCGCGCGATGTTCACGCTTGAGGCGCTGGTGCTGGGCGGCTTGGGGACGGTGGTCGGACTGCCGCTCGGGGCGGTGGTCGCGCAGGCCGCGGTCGAAACTGTTTCGCGCACGATGTCCTCGCTCTACATCCACGTGAACGCGCGCGACGTCGAAGTGGGCGCGGTGGAGATCGCCTTGGGCGCGGCGCTGGGCATCTTCGGCAGCATGTTCGCCGCGCTTCGCCCCGCGGTGATGGCGTCTTCGGTTCAGCCGGTGGAGGCGCTGCGCAAGGACATCGCGGCGGGCGCGCATCTGCGCAGTGTGAACCGAGTCTCGACCGTGCTGGGCTTCTTGATGCTGGTGACGATGTATCCGCTGGCGCTGATCCCTCCGCCCTTGGAGAACCTGCCGGTGGGCGGCTACCTCTCCGTGTTCTGGACGTTGATGGCGGCATCGCTGCTCGCGCCTCTGGTGCTGCGGGGGCTTCACCATCTCTTCCGTCGACCTGGAGCGTGGGTGCTGGGGATCCCTGGACAAATGGCCGCGGACAACTTCGCGCGCGCTCCGGGAAGGACGGCGGTTCCGGTCTCCGCGCTCGCCGTGGGGGTGGCGATGACGGTCTGTATCGGCGGATTCGTTCACTCGTTCCAGACGAGCTCGCAGCAGTGGATCAACCAATCTGTTCCCGCGGACCTCTTCATCACCTCGTCCGCGAAGGTTGCGGGCGTGCAGAACGTGCCGATGCAGCCGGGGCTGGGCGATGAGTTGGAGAAGCTTCCCGGCGTGCGCGCGGTGGATCGCATTCGCGTCTTCCCGCACGACCTTCTCGGGCTGCGCATCTACATCGTCTCGCTCGACCCTGAGATCTATTACAAGCGCGGCAAGCCCAACATCCTCGAGGGGCGTCCGCCCACGATGGACGAGCGCAAGCAAGGCTGGGTCACGATCTCCGAGAACCTGATGCGGAGGAGAAATCTCCACGTCGGCTCGACCTTCGACATGAATACGCCGTCCGGCGTTCGCCGCTATCAAGTGTCCGCGGTGATCACCGACTACACGTCAGATCAAGGCACGGTGTTCATGGACCGCGCTTCATTCGTGTCTGCGTTCAAGGACCAGCGTGTCGACACCTTCGAGCTCTACCTTCACGAACTCTCGAAGTTGCACCAGCTGCGACGCACCATCACCGAACGATACGGGGAGAAGTACAACCTCTACGTTCTCTCCAATGCGGAGCTACGCGCCGAGGCCATGAACCTGATCGACGGCGCTTTCGCGGTGACTTACGCCATGGAGCTCGTCGCGGTGCTGTTGGCGCTGCTCGGCGTCATCAACACGCTGCTCGCAGCGGTTCTTGATCGCACCCGCGAGATCGGTCTGTTGCGCGCGGTGGGCGCGGCGCGATCGCACGTGCTGCAGCTTTTCGTGGCCGAGGCGGCCTTCATTGGTTTTGCTGGAAGTTTGATCGGAATCGCCGCCGGGACAGTGATGGGAATCACTGTGACCAAGGTCGTTGGCGGACAAGCCACCGGGTGGACCTTCCCGTATCTGTTCCCAACCGCGCTGGCGCTGCAGGTCTCCTTGGGCGCTTCGCTCTGCGCAATCGTCGCGGGGCTCTATCCGGCGCGGCGCGCGTCGCGTCTGGATGTGGTCGAAGCCCTCGCGTACGAGTGATCTGCTGTCCCAACTGGGTGTAGGCTGCGCGAGGTATGTCCGCGCTACTCTCAGAGGACCGGTTCGACATTCTTCTCGTCGAAGACGAGCCGGTTATTCGTGAGCTGGTGCGCAGCATGCTCAGCGACGGGAAGGTGGGCGTGGAGTGTGCGTCGAACGGCGCAGAGGGGCTGAAGCTGGCCAAGAGCCGTGCGTTCCAGCTGATCCTGCTGGATGTGGTCGTGCCGCAGCTTGACGGCATCACGCTGTGCCGAATGCTCAAGGCAGACCCCGCGACCGCGCGGATCCCGCTCTACATGCTCACCGCGAAGGCACGGAAGGTGGACATTGAAGCGGCCACGGCGGCGGGCGCGGATGGGTACATCCACAAGCCCTTCCGCAGCGCGGAGCTGATGGAGTTGGTGACGAAGCTGCGGACGCAGTGAGCGGAGCGTAGCACTGTGCTGATGGAGCGGGTGACGAAGCTTGCGGGAGCAGTGAGCGTCGTCGCTACGGCAGGCGCGGGTGGAGGAAGCGCGCCAGCGCGAAGAGGTCATCCCAGTCAAGCTGATCGAACTCCAAGGCGACACCTTCGGCATGCCAGCGGCACACGCGCGCGGTGGTCACCACTTCGCGATCGCCCGGCAAGGGAATCGACAGGGTGAGCTCAGTCGTGGAGACGGGTGGCTTGGCGAGGAGGTAGAGCCCCGCCATGGAGAGGTCGCGTGCTTTGGCCACGACGGCGCGGCCATTGATGAGGACCTTCACCATGAAGTTGGCGTCTACTCGGGGGTGAAAGCGTTCTGGCGCTGAGTTTTCGGCGTTCTCTGCTTGCATCGGCGCGCCTCCTTACTACAGGTCCGTTGCAGTCTGAATCAGGTGAATGCACCTGCAACTTTTTGGACTCGCGCCTCTTCCCGTCTCAAGGCGAAGACCCGTCCATCCCGCGGCCCAGATGGCTCTGCCGACTCTCGTCCTGGCAACCCTGCGAAACCGTTGGTTCTGTGAGTCGGCACAGGGGATGAACAGTGCCGGCAGGTCTCTCTTCCCGAAAGAAGGCCTCCCGTGGACGCCCAGAATCGCATTCAGCCTGTCTCCACCACCCAGACGATGCCGCGTCAGACACCGAACGATGACTTCGGTGCGGTGATGGCCAGAACCGTTGTCGAGGTCGCCCGAACGGGCGGCGCGGTGCTGAGCAATATGGTCGGGGCAGGGCCGGTCTTGAGCGCCGCCACCTCCAGCGTGGCTTCCATGTCGAATCTCGCTTCAGGCGTCAGGTCCATTGGCTCCGCGCAGGCAATGGGCGCAACGGGCTCACCGGGCGCCGGACGTCAGCTCAGCAACGCCGCGGGCGATCCTCTGTCGGCGAGCAAGGGCGAACAGTGGGATCTGATGGAGGCGCAGAAGCTCCTCAACTCGCAGAGCCAGAGCTTCAACCTCGCGTACATGCAGCTTCAAGACGGGATGCAGAAGGAGAGCCGCGAGTTCAACACGCTGACCAACATCATGAAGGTCCGGCACGACTCCGCGAAGGCGGCCATCAACAACATTCGCTGATCGGTGCGCCATGGCCCTGACCTCTCTCGCTCCAGCCACCGCCGCGTCCGCGATTCAGACGGGCGCTCGTGAATCGGTCAAACCTCGCTTCTCCCAGAGTCTGCAGGCGGCGGTCGCGCAAGCGCGCTCCGAAGTGGCGCCGCGGCAGATTGCCGGCGCCACGGCGTCCGCCTCAAAGCAAGCCAGTGGCTGTGCGCCCGTCGCAGCCAGTCAATCTTCGATGTCGGTTTCGATGGGGAAGGCAGCGAACGCGGTGGATCGTGTCGCCGGTGCGCAGCGGCGTCTCGACGCGGTCCTCAAGTTGGCGGAGTCCGGAAAGACGTTCACCCCGGGCGAGCTGCTCTCGTTTCAGGCCCAGGTCTACCGCGCGAGCCAAGAGCTCGACCTGGCGGGGAAGGTTGTCGAGAAGGGCACCGCGGGCGTGAAACAGGTTCTTCAGACGCAGGTCTGAGCGGGAGATTTTCCATGTGGTCGCGTTTATCCGTCGTCTGTCTAAGCGCTCTCTTCCTCTTGTCGGGTTGCAAGGCCCGTATCCAGCACGGTCTTGACGAACGTCAGGCCAACGAGCTCCAGACGGTGCTGCTCGAGCGCGGGCTGAGCGCCGCCAAGGTCGCCGAAGAGGGGAAGAAACCAACCTGGGCCATCGAGGTCGACGACGAACAAGCCGCGGACGCGGTGCGGATTCTCGCCGAGCTGGGGTTGCCGCGGGCAAAGTCGGAAGGGTTTGGAGACATCTTCGGTAAGGGCAGCTTGGTTCCCACGCCCACTGAAGAGCGCGCTCTTTATCTGCAGGCGCTCTCGGGAGAGCTGGCGCGCACTCTGGAATCGGTGGAAGGCGTGGTCTCAGCTCGGGTCCACCTGGTGCTCGCGCCGACGCCCAAGCCGGGTCAGCTGGCAGTGCCCTCGAAGGCTTCGGCGTTCATCAAAGTGCGGCCGGGAGCGTTTGTTCGGGTCAACTCGTTCCGGGACGAGCTGCGAGACCTGATCGCCGGAAGCGTGGAAGGGCTCAACTCGGATTCAGTCACCTTGGTGGTGAACGAGGTCAGCACCCAGGTCTCCGCTCCTGACCCAGCGCCTTCTCCGGTGCCGCGCCTGCGCGCCCTGCTGCTGGGGTTGGCGGGTGTCTTGGTGATCCTGGCCGTTGCGGTCGTGGTGCTGATGTTCCGGCTCCGCAAGCAGCGCCAATTGGCCGAGGCAGCACGCCGGACGCCGCCCAAGATCGTCATCACGCCCAACGCGGCCAAACGGGTGGCGTGATGACCGACATGGACCTGGGGCCCACGCGGCTCAAGCGCGGCCCCGCCTCTTCCACGCCGGATTTTCAGGAACGGGTCGCGTTGTTCACAGTGGTGATGGCGAAGTCTGAAGCGATCTCCCTTCTCGACGGATTGGTGGACGCCCGAGGCAAGGCGGAAGCGCGTCGCCTGGCGCGGCTGGATTCGGCGTCCCGTCAGGCGCGGGTGGCTGCCACTTTCGGTCCCCGTGCCGATGCGCCCGACCGGCTTCGGGTCCTCTTCGAAGATGCGGGCAGACCCCTCCAGCGGCAGATGCACGACCAACTGCCGGTCTATCTGAAGCGCGCGGTGGAGCTGAAAGAGGAGAGGAACCTCGCTCCCAACGGGGCTTGCCGGGCTCGTGAGGCGCTCGCGCGTCGCATGGTCTGGGAGGCCATCCGCTAGACGGAACCGTCCTCGTTCGCAGACCCGGTCTGGGTCGACGTTTCAGCCAAGTTCTGGAAGTTCTTGAGGGCAGTCGTTGGCGCGGCCCGTGAAATCTCCGGGCCGCATGGAACGGTCGCTCACCCAGACGGTCAGAGTCTCCAACCCGCAGACGCTGGGCACTCGGAAGCTGACCCGAGCCCATCTGTCCCTCGCCCGTCGGGGCGCTGTTCTCGAAGCAGCCCACGCGGCGCTCGACGCGGTGGCGGAGCGGCTGACCCGGGAGCTGGACGTTCCGGTGAAGGCCCACGCCCGATTGGTCGACGCTGTGGTGTCCCCGACGAGATCGCTCTCGGCTCTGTCGGGCTTCGTCGAACTGGAGCTTTCGTCCTTGAGCGAGAGCGCCTTGCTGGAAGTGGAGCTGCCCTTCTTGGCGGCGATCCTGGCGCGGCTCTCCTCCGCATCGGCGGTCCAAGACGCGGCGTTCGCGCTCACTCGACTGGAAGAGGCGGCCTTCGGTTACCTTTCGCTGGCCGCGCTCGCCGCCGTCCGTGCCAATCCCATCCTCGAAACGCTCTGCTCGCCACGGCTGGTTCGCGTTCACACGCACCGTGCTCAAGCATTGGCCCTCTGCTCGGAGCGTTGGCGTTGGCTCGCGGTGGAGCTCTCACTCCAGGTAGGCGAGGACCGCGGCAGGGCGCGGTTGCTGCTCCCCGCCCAGCCGCTGCAGAGCGCGCTGGCTGGCGTTGAAGAGTCAGCCGCCCAGGAGATTGCGCCGGAGGTTCTTCGCGCGACCGTTCCGGCGCGGGTCCGAGTGGGGCGTACCGAGCTCGACCGCGCCTCGTCCCAAACGCTCGCTCCGGGCGACGTGATCCTGCTCGACACCTTGCGCCGCGGTGAACGCGGATTGCTCGGGCCGGCGCGAATCTCGCTCACCGGGTTCGAGCTGCAGGGCGAGCTCACCGCTGAAGGTTTTCAACTTTCCTCCGCTCTCCCCAGCGGATTTCCCCAGGAGAACCCCATGGTCGATGCACCCCTATCTGTCGAAGTCGAGGTCGAGCTGGCGCGCGTTCGTCTCACCGTGGCCGAGCTCGCCAGGCTTCGTCCCGGCGCGATCCTCTCCCTGCGCTGCAACGCCGCAGAGCCGGTGAGCCTCTGGATTGGCGACCGCGCCGTGGCCCGCGCGGAGCTCGTCGATGTGGAAGGCGAGCTCGGAGCCCGAATTCTCTCCCTCAACCCTTGAGCCCGCCATGAACGTTCTTCGCTCCCCTCAACGAAAGCTCCTCCTCGCTGGCACACTCCTTGTGGTGCTGGCGCTCACGGTTCCCACTGCCGGTCACTCCGCATCGACCTGGGCGCGCGTTCTGGTCGCCGTCGCCACAATCGCGGGGCTGGGCCTCTGGATCGCACGCCGCAAGCAGAGCGCTGAGCCAGGTTTCTCGCTGGCGCCGAAACTTGAGGTGCTCTCTCGAGCCGGACTCTCTCCTCGCTGCGGTCTGGCGCTCATCGAAGCCGATGGGCGCAAGTACCTCATCGTTCACGGCGAGGGCTTCGCGCGCATCCGCGAGACCCGTCCAGACCGTCGCGCCTCACCCAACCCCGCCCCTGAAGTGGTCTCACCCGCGCCAGTCCGTCGCCCCCGAAAGCTGAGCCTGTCATGAACCGCTCCCTCTTCCTCGCGCTCCTTTCGACGCCCGCGCTCGCACTGGCTCGAACCAAGGTGGCCACGTCCGTCGCTGACGCGACCTTCGCGGGCAGCCCTGTCTCCATGCTGGCTCTGCTGGCGGCGCTGTCGCTCATCCCCTTTGCGATCGTGATGCTCACCAGCTTTTCGAAGATCGCGGTGGTGCTCTCCATCACCCGCTCCGCGATGGGCACCCAGCAGGCGCCCCCGACGCTCGTGCTGACCGGCCTGGCGGCGGTATTGAGCGCGCACATCATGACGCCCACGTTCGAGCGCATGTACGAGACCGCCAAAGCTCAGTATCGAAACGGAGACTCGGGCGCGGCGCTCGTCTCGACTGCGGGACGGGCGGGGGAGCCGCTCAAGGCCTTCCTGCTCCAGCATGGAAGCGCGGAGGAACGCGCCAGGTTCATCGAAATGGCGCGCGAGCTGCGACCCGAGTCCGAGGTGGGTCTGGTCAATGAGTCGGATCTCTCGGTGGTTGTGCCGGCCTTCGTCATCACCGAGCTCAAGGAGGCGTTTCAGATTGGCTTCCTGGTGTTTCTCCCGTTCCTCGTCCTGGACATGCTGATCGCCAACATTCTCCTGGCACTGGGAATGCAATCCCTCTCGCCCAGTCAGGTCAGTCTTCCCTTCAAGCTCCTCCTCTTCGTCGCCGTGGACGGTTGGTCGCTTCTCGCCCGCGGTCTCATCCTTGGATACCGGTGAACCCCAATGACCCACCAGATGCTGCTCGCGCTCGGACGTGAAGCGTTGATTCTGATGGTGCTGGCTTCACTCCCGCCCATCGCCGCCAGCTTGTTGGTGGGCTTCCTAATGAGCCTGTTTCAGGCCACCACGCAGATTCAGGAGAACACGCTCTCCGTGGTGCCAAAGCTCTGCTCCGCGGTGCTGTCGCTGGTGCTGGCTGGACCTTGGATCGCCGCGCAGCTCACTCGGTTCGCCACGCAGTTGCTGACGGCGCTTCCCGCGGTGTCGGCATGAACGTGCAAGCGCTGTCCGAGTCGGTGGAGCTCTTTCGCCCGCATGTCATCGCGGTGGCTCTGATTGGCGCACGGCTCGTCCCGGTCGCGTTCCTCTGCCCGCTCTTGGGGGGCTCTGCGGCCCCGCAGGCGGTGAAGCTGGGACTGGTGCTGAGCTTGGCGCTGGGACTTCACCTCGCAGGCGGCGTTGGTTTTTCAGAGGACCTCGTCACTTCCCTCGACTTCGCAGCCGCGGCGTTGCGCGAGCTGATGTTCGGGCTGGTGCTGGGGTTGATTGCCGCGCTTCCGTTCGATGCGGCGCGCATGGGCGGTCGCTTCATCGACCTGTTTCGCGGAACGTCCGCTGAAGCGGTGTTGCCGCAGACTGGAACCCGCGAGGCAGCCACGGGAGACGGCCTGTACCAACTGCTCACCGCGCTGGCGATGAGCGGGGTCGCGCTCCCCACCGTCTTAAGCTCCCGCTGGCGAACGTTTGGCTCTGTGCCGCTCGGTACCTATTCCGTGAGCGAAGGCGTCGCGATGACGGTGGTGAAACTGGTTTTGTCCGCGCTGGCCGCGGGGCTCGCACTGGGCGCACCCATCGCCGCAGTGTCTCTTGGCGTCGACTGTCTTCTCGGCCTGTTCGCCCGCGCCGCGCCGCAGCTCCACATCCAGGACACAGGCACGCCGGTGAAGATCTTGGGCGGGGCGGCTGTGCTCTGGCTCTGCATCGGTCTGGTGAGCGAGCGCGCGTTGCAAGGGGTGACCACCGCGGCTGAGCTCCTAGCGTCGAGCCTGTCGTGAGTGAGAAGACTGAACAGCCCACGCCGCGCAGGAAGCACCAGGCGCGCCGGAAAGGGCAGTTTCCGCAGAGCAAGCTCCTCTCGAGCGGAATGGTGACTCTGGCCGCGCTCATTGCCGCCGCGATCAGCGCTGGACCATCCTTTCAACGAATGAATCAGCTTGCGCTCCGAGCCTGGTCGGGTGAAGCCCTTTCCCCAGCGCTGCTGATGCGAGAGGCGCTGAGCACCTTGAGCGTCTGCGGGCTTCCAATCCTCGCCGCGGCTCTGTTCGCGGCGACGCTCGTCTCCGCGGGCTTTGCTGGACTGCAGCTCAACCTCGACGTGGTAAAGCCCGACGTGGAACGTGTGAACCCTTTCGCCGGGATGAAGCGCCTGCTGAGTTGGAAACCGCTGGCCCGCGTGGGCAAGGCGTTGCTGGCGGGAGCGCTGGTGGGGTGGGTGCTGCTCGCCGGGCTCTGCAGCGAGAAGGCTGCGCTGGTTCGTGCGCTCCAGCTTGAGGGGACGGGAGCCTATACCGTTCTCTGGCGCGTTCTGGGAGCTGCGGTGCTGAAGGCTGCCGCGTTGTTGGGCGTGCTCGGCGCGGGAGATTATCTGCTAGCGCGGCGCCGCCATCTCCTCGACCTACGCATGACCCGTGAGGAGCTGAAGCAGGAGCACAAGGACAGCGAAGGCGACCCTCACAGCAAGGGGAAACGAAAGTCCCTGCACCGCGAACTGGCGCGCGGAGGGCCGGCCCGAGGAGTGCAGAAGGCGACTGCCATCGTGGTCAATCCAACCCACATCGCCGTGGCGCTCCGCTACGAACCGGACGAATGCGAAGCCCCTTATCTGGTGGCCAAAGGCCGAGAAGAGGACGCGTTCGCGCTCCGTCGTGAAGCGCAAGCGCTGGGGATTCCAATCGTTCGGGACATCCCGTTGGCGCGCAGCCTCATTCATTACGACGTGGGCGAGGAAGTTCCAGAAGAGCTTTACCGGGCGGCGGCGGCGGTTCTCACGGTCGCGATGGGGTCTCGCGACCAAGACTTGAATCTCAGGAGCCAGACGTCATGACTGTTCGCCTCGCCTCGCTGTTCTCCCGTGCCAAGCGTTCCTCCGACATCGTACTTGCCTTGGTGATGGCGGCCATCCTCGCCGCTCTGATTGTTCCTCTGCCCGCGTGGGCGGTCGATCTGGGACTGGCGCTGAACCTTGCCGCGGCCGTCTCGCTGCTCGTCGCCGCGCTCTCCGCGGAGAACGCGCTCAAGGTGGCGTCGTTTCCGACGGTGCTCCTGATCACCACGCTCTTTCGCCTGGCGCTCAACGTCTCGTCGACCCGACTCGCGCTCGCGGAAGGGCACGCGGGCAGAGTGATTGAAGCGTTCGGCGAGTTCGTGGTCCGCGGTGAGTACGTCGTTGGCGCGGTGATCTTCGTCATTCTCACGCTCGTTCAGTTTCTCGTGGTCGCCAAAGGCGCCGAGCGTGTGGCCGAAGTCTCCGCCCGTTTCACCTTGGACGCGATGCCGGGCAAGCAGATGTCGATCGATGCAGATCTTCGCGCGGGCGCGATCGATCAAGCTCAGGCACGCAGCCGTCGCCGCGAGCTTGAGCGTGAATCACAGCTCTTCGGCTCCATGGACGGCGCCATGAAGTTCGTGAAGGGCGACGTGATTGCCGGCTTGGTGATTGTCCTGGTCAATCTGTTCGGTGGCGTGGCGATTGGCGTCTTCCAGGCCGGAATGTCTTTCTCCGAAGCCGCCAGCACGTACGCGCTGATCGCCATTGGCGATGGGCTGGTGTCACAGATTCCCTCGCTCTGTATCGCGGTGGCCGCGGGCTTGGTCGTGACCCGCGTCGCAAGTGAAGACGTGTCGTCCTCTCTCGGCGCCGACGTGGGAACGCAGTTCTTCGGAAGCGCCCGGGCCCTGGGGATTGTGAGCGGCTTGTGTACGGCGCTCGCGCTGATGCCGAAGATGCCGGCGGTGCCGTTCCTGCTGCTCGCGTTGTTCAGTGGCGGTGGTGCGTACCTCTCGAGTCGCCGCGCGTCCGCTGCTGCCGCGAAGAAGCCAGCAAGCGCGGGCAGCCCCGCGGCGTCCGCGTCTGGTGCCACGGTGCCCGCTCCGAACGTTCCCAGCGTGGGCGTTTCTCCTCTGACATTGGATCTCTCCACGGACCTGAACGCACTCGTGGAAGCGGAGGAGGGGCGGTTCGTGAAGAAGGATCTGGAGGCGCTGCGCGATCAGCTCTTCCTCGAGTTGGGCGTGCGCATTCCCGGCATTCGCATTCGAACCGGCGCCAGCTACCTGCCGGCCAAGTCGTACTGCTTCATGGTCGATGAGGTCCCCGTTGGGCGTGGCGTGGTGGACCCCTCCGCCCTCTATGCGCTCTCTGCTCCAGCGGACCTCGCGTTTCTGCAGGTAAAGGCGGAGGAGGCGAACGAGCCCGGCACAGGGAAGAGCATCAGCAGGGTGCCAGTGGAATCGCGCTCGAGGT